>NZ_JBTJEQ010000047.1:0-37294 GCF_054456675.1 Jatrophihabitans sp. YIM 134969 | reverse complement strand
CGAGCTGGCCGGTGCCCGCGACGCCGTGGCGGCGGCCGCCCACGCGGCGGCCGGTGTGCCCGGCGCCCGCGCTGAGGTGGACCGGGCGACCGAGGTCGTCGCGGACGTCCGTCGCCGCGACGCTCTGGACCGGGAGGAGGCCCTGGTCCGCGTCGAGGTGGTCACCGCGCGGGAACGGCGGGTCGAGGCACGGGAACGTCACCACGAGCTGCGGGAGGCGCGGTTGGAGAGCGCCGCGACCGAGTTCGCGTCGATGCTGGTCGACGGCGACCCGTGCCTGGTGTGCGGCGCGACCGAACACCCGGAACCCGCGGCGTTCCCCCGGTCGACCGTCACCCGCGCCGACGAGGACGCCGCCGCCGCAGAGGTCGATCGGCTCGGGGCCGAGCTGGAGGTCCTCGAGGCCCGGCACGCGGGGATCGCCGCCCGCCTCGCCGACCTGCGCACGCGCACCGGTGCGGTGACGCTCGCCGAGGCGACGGCGGCGCTGGCGGACGCCCGGGCCGAGTCCGAGCGGCTCGCCCAGCAGGCGGACGGCCTCGACCGATTCCGGGGCGAGGTCGTCGAGCTGGAGCGGCGCGTGGACGTGGTGACCTCGGCCCGCGAGGCCGGCCGCCACGCGTCGGCGCAGCACCGCGACCGCGTCGCGGAGCGGGTGCGTTCGATCGCGGCCGAGACGGCTCAGCTCGTCACGGCCGGGGTCGCGGACGCCGACGTCGCGGGGGCGGTCGCCCAGGTGCGCGCGCGGGTGCGCCGCCTGCAGGCGCTGCAGGAACTCGTCGACCGGGAGCGGCACGCGGCCGAGGGCGTGACCGCGGCCGAGGCCGAGGTCGAGGCCCGGTCGGCCGGCGCGGGCTTCCCGAGCGCCGCCGCAGGGCAGGCCGCGGCGCGGTCGGCGCGGTGGCGGGCCGAGGCGCTCACCCGAGCTCAAGCGCACGCTGCGGAGGTGCTCGCGGTCGACAGCGCCCTGGCCGACCCCGATCTCGACGTCCCCTCCACGCCCGCCATCGACCTGGAGGCCGTCGCCGAGACGGTCCGGGTCGCAGAGCAGACCTGGTCGCGTGCCGCCGACGACCACCGGCGCGCGGTCGACCTCGCGGAACGGCTGGCCCGGTTGCTCCCGCGTCTCGAGCAGGCGCAGGCCGCGCTGGAACCGGCCCGGGAGGCCGCCCGGCTCGCCCGCGACCTCGCCGATCTCGCGGGCGGGACCTCGGTGGCCAACGCGTTGCGGATGTCGCTGAGCGCGTACGTCCTGGCCGCACGGTTGGAGGAGGTGGCCGCGATCGCGAGCCTGCGACTGCAGGCCATGACCTCCGGCCGGTACGAGCTGGTGCACACCGACGCCGTCGGTCGGGGCCGGGGGCGGTCAGGGCTCCGGATGGTCGTCCGCGACGCCTGGACCGGTCAGGACCGTGACACCGCGACGCTGTCCGGCGGGGAGACCTTCCTCGCCAGCCTCGCGCTCGCGTTGGGCCTCGCCGACGCCGTCACCGCCGAAGCCGGCGCCGCGCCCGTCGACACGCTGTTCGTGGACGAGGGGTTCGGCTCGCTCGACGAGGACACCCTCGATGAGGTGATGGACGTCCTCGACGGGTTGCGCGAGGGCGGCCGGTTGGTCGGGTTGGTCAGCCACGTCGCCGAACTGCGCTCGCGGGTGCCCGCCCAGCTCGTGGTGCGCAAGGGTCGGCACGGCAGTTCGGTGGCGGCGTGAGCCGCCGCGTTGCGCGTCCGTTCGATGGGGTGAGTGACGGGACTTGAACCCGCGGCCACCTGGACCACAACCAGGTGCTCTACCAACTGAGCTACACCCACCATCGCCGTCACGCGCAGCGGCGCGACAGCAGCGAGCAGTCTAGCTGGTGGCCACCGGGGGTTCCGCGATCCGGTCGGCCCACTGCTCCGTGGCCCGCGCGGCGGCGACGTTGGCGTCGTCGGAGCTCGGGCCCGGATCGGCGACGAACAGGGTGTGCCGGTAGTACTCGAGCTCGCGGACGCTCTCCTTGATGTCGGCGAGCGCGCGGTGGGCGAGCCCCTTCTTCGGCTGGGCGTAGTACACCCGCGGGTACCAGCGGCGGGCCAGCTCCTTCACCGAGGACACGTCGATCATCCGGTAGTGCAGGTGGTCGTCGAGTTCCGGCATGTCGCGGGCGAGGAAGCCGCGGTCGGTCGCGATCGAGTTGCCGCACAACGGCGCGGTCCGCCGTTCGGGGACGAACGTCTTGACGTACGCGAGCACCTGGTGCTGGGCGTCCTCGAGGGTGACCGTCGACCGGCGCACCTCGTCCGTGAGGCCGGAATGCGCGTGCATGTCGCGGACGACATCGGCCATGCCGTCCAGCAGCTCGTCGCTGGTGTGGATGACGATGTCGATGCCGGGGTCCAGCGGCTGCAGGTCGCCGTCGGTCACGAGCACGGAGATCTCGATCAGGGCATCGTGGACGAGGTCGAGACCTGTCATCTCGCAGTCGATCCACACCAGTCGGTCGTTCATCGCCCAGAACCCTATGCCCCTGGTCCGACGTGCGTCCCGGAGCCGGGGTCTGGGCACACCGGTGTGCGTGACCGCATCCGACCTGCTGGACCCGACGTCCGTCACCGCTGCGCTCGCCGACCTCGCGCCCGGGTGGTCGGGCACGCCCGAGGCGATGAAGCGGACGATCCGGTTCGCCGACGCTCCGACGGCCGTCACGTTCGTCAGCGACCTCTACGCGTTGTGCGAGGAGCGCGACCACCACGCCGACCTGGCGCTGTCGTACGACACCGTGGAGGCGACGTTGACGACGCACTCCGCGGGTGGGGTCACACGCCAGGACGTCGAGCTGGCCTACGAGGTCGACCGGATCGCGGCCGGGTTGCCGCTGCACGACGACGACTGAGCAGACGACAGAGGAACAGCCGTCCCGCCGGCGCGCTGAACGGCCGCCGGGCGTCAGTGCCCGGGGCTGTAGAAGTCCTGGTACTCGGTGCGGCACGACGCGCTGCACCAACGGGAGTGACCCGCCGCCTCGGAGCCGCACATCCGGCACTGGCGGCGGGGGGTCGCGAGCTGCGTGAGCAGATGCCAGATGAACACACACGGAGCAAACACCAAGCGCAAGTCTCAAGACAAGCTGAAGAAGTTGCCAGTCGTGAAGTGAGTGTGTGGAAGAAAGTGCCATTCGATCATGGCGCATTCGCAGGGCCCGATTCCGCTGGGCCGAAAGCTCTTCCAGCCCGCCCGCGACGTGTGCCGTGCGCCGTTCCGACAATTTCTCGAAACTCGCGGTTCCACCAGAATCTTGCGCAAGAGAAATGACGCGACCGTCGGAGATGTCCGTTTCCTCGCGCTGAATCGAATGCGCCTCCGGCAGGGATCGAACCTGCGACCCAGCGCTGACAAGCGGCCCGCTGTCCGAGGTGGGCCCGCTGCCCAGAGGTGAGCGTGGCGCCTCCGGCAGGGATCGAACCTGCGACCCAGCGCTGAGAAGCGGCCCGCTGTCCCAGAGGTGAGCGTGGCGCCTCCGGCAGGGATCGAACCTGCGACCAAGCGCTTAGAAGGCGCCTGCTCTGTCCACTGAGCTACGGAGGCCGGGAGTACCGGGTGGACCGGGGGTCGACCGCGGCGCGGGTCAGCGTACGGCCCACGGCCCCGGCGTGACGGCCCGTTCCGGGGCACGAGTGACGGGTGTGACGTGTTGTCCACAGCCCGGTGTGTCGTCCACAGCCGGCAGATCCGATCCGCCGGCGGGGCTCGACGGAGCCAGGCTCGTGTCACGGATCCCGCACCAGAGCGGGACGGTGCGAGACGAGGCACGACATGGCAGCACGCATCACGGTCACGGGGAACGCGGTCACCGCGCCGCTGGTCCGGGTCACGAAGACCGGCCGGCGGGTGGCGAACTTCCGGATCGGGTCGACCGAGCGGTACCAGGACAAGTCCAGCGGCGACTGGGTCGACGGCAACACCTTCTTCGTGGGCGTCGCCTGCTGGGGCGCGCTGGCCGACAACATCGAGGCCTCGGTGACGCTCGGGATGCCCCTGGTGGTCACCGGCAAGATCTCCCAGCGCAGCTACCTCGACGCCAACGACAAGCCCCAGTTCGCCTACGAGATCCAGGCCGAGACCGTCGCGCCGGACCTCAACCGCGGCACGGTGGAGTTCACGAAGGTGAGCCGCACCAACGGGCGGTCGGTCGCGCTCGACGCCGACGGTCAGCCGCCGGTCGCCGTCGCCGAGGACCCGTTCGAGCGCGTCGGTGCGCTCGCGACCCGGCGTGACGACTCGCTGTCGATCAACCCGGACGGCACCTTCGGGGCGGGCCGCGGCCACGACGACGAACTCGAGCCGGACGACCGGTTCGCCGAGTCCGAGCGCGACGTCGAGGAGCTGGTCGGCGCGGGTCACTGACGCCGCCGGCCGCGCGGGCCCGGCCGCCTCGGGGATGTCGACACGGGGCGGGGCGGTCGGGCACCGGCGACGACCGGGATACTGGGCCCGTGGCTCAGTACATCTACACCATGCGCAAGGTCCGGAAGGCCGTCGGCGACAAGGTCATCCTCGACGACGTCACCCTGTCGTTCCTGCCCGGCGCGAAGATCGGCGTCGTCGGCCCGAACGGAGCCGGTAAGTCGACGGTGCTCAAGATCATGGCGGGCCTCGAGCAGGTCAGCAACGGCGACGCGATGCTCGATGCCGACGCGACGGTCGGCCTGCTGCAGCAGGAGCCGCCGCTCGACGAGAGCAAGACCGTGCGCGAGAACGTCGAGGACGCGGTGGCGTCGCTGCGCGAGGCGTTGACCCGCTTCGAGGCGGTGTCGGCCGCGATGGGCGAGCCCGACGCCGACTTCGACAAGCTGCTCACCGAGCAGGGCGAGCTCATGGAGGTGATCGAGCAGGCCGACGGCTGGGAGCTCGACAGCCGCATCGAGCAGGCCATGGACGCGCTGCGGTGCCCGCCCGGCGACTCGGCGGTGACGCACCTGTCCGGTGGTGAGCGCCGCCGCGTGGCGCTGTGCAAGTTGCTGCTGGAGGCGCCCGACCTGCTGCTGCTCGACGAGCCCACCAACCACCTCGACGCCGAGAGCGTGCAGTGGCTGGAGCAGCACCTGGCGAGCTACGCCGGCGCCGTCCTCGCCGTCACCCACGACCGGTACTTCCTCGACAACGTCGCCCAGTGGATCCTCGAGATCGACCGCGGCCGCACCTACCCCTACGAGGGCAACTACTCGACCTACCTCGAGAAGAAGGCCGAGCGGCTCGACGTCCAGGGCAAGAAGGACGCCAAGCTCCAGCGGCGGTTGCGCGAGGAGCTGGAGTGGGTCCGGCAGAACGCCAAGGGCCGGCAGACCAAGAGCCGTTCGCGCATCGCCCGGTACGAGGAGATGGCGGCAGAGGCCGAGCGCACCCGCAAGCTCGACTTCGAGGAGATCCAGATCCCGCCGGGTCCGCGCCTGGGTTCGGTGGTCATCGAGGCCGAACACCTCGACAAGGGCTTCGACGGCCGGATGCTCATCAAGGACCTGTCGTTCACCATGCCCCGCGGTGGGATCGTCGGGATCATCGGCCCGAACGGCGTCGGCAAGACCACGCTGTTCAAGACCATCGTGGGCTTCGAGCAGCCCGACTCGGGCGACGTGCGGGTCGGGGAGACGGTGAAGCTCAGCTACGTCGACCAGACCCGCTCCGGGCTGGACCCGACCAAGAACGTCTGGCAGACCGTCTCCGAGGGCCTGGACTACATCAAGGTCGGCAACGTCGAGATGCCGTCGAGGGCGTACGTGTCAGCCTTCGGGTTCAAGGGTCCGGACCAGCAGAAGCCCGCGGGGGTCCTGTCCGGTGGTGAGCGCAACCGGCTGAACCTCGCCATGACACTCAAGGAGGGCGGCAACGTCCTGCTGCTCGACGAGCCCACCAACGACCTCGACGTCGAGACCCTCGGCTCGCTGGAGAACGCGTTGCTGGAGTTCCCGGGCTGCGCCGTGGTCATCACCCACGACCGCTGGTTCCTCGACCGGATCGCGACGCACATCCTGGCGTGGGAGGGCACCGACGACAACCCGGCGTCGTGGTTCTGGTTCGAGGGCAACTTCGAGTCCTACGAGAAGAACAAGGTCGAGCGGCTCGGGGCCGACGCGGCGCGTCCGCACGCCGTCACGCACCGCAAGCTCACCCGCGACTGACGAGTTCGGGCGGTCGAGCGGTGCCGCGGTTCGTGTACGAGTGCGCCATGCGCTGGAGCGACATGGACGCGTACGCGCACGTGAACAACACGTCGTACGTCGTGTACCTGGAGCAGGCCCGTGTGGCCATGTTCTTCGACCGGTACGACTCGTCGTTCGCCCGCGGCACCGTGATCGCGAAGCACGAGATCAGTTACAAGCGGCCGGTGGTCTACCACCCCGAACCGCTGCGCCTGGAGTTGTGGGTCGAGCAGGTGCGCGGCGCGTCGTTCACCGTCCGGTACGAGGTGTTCGACGGCGAGCACCTGGCCGCCACCGCCAGCACCGTCTGCGTGCCGTTCGACTTCGCCAGTGACCGGCCGCGGCGGATCACCCCGGAGGAGAAGGCGGTCCTCGCCGGGTTCGCCGACGACACGGTCGACGCGTCGTGAGCACGGACGTCCCCCCGCAGCCGCTCGCGACCGCGCTCACCGACCTGGTCCCGATGCTCGAACGGCTGCGCCGGCTCGACGCCGACACCGTGGTCCGCCTGCGCATCGCGCCCGACCTGCTGGCCGCCGTCGCCCCGGTGCCGGTCGGCGTCCTGGTCGGCCGGACGGTCCGGATGCCCGGGGGAGCGGAGACGCCTGCGGACGTCACGGTCGGTGCGGGCGCGCTGTCGGACATGCTGGCCGCCCGCGACGTCGACGACCCGTCACCGCTGCCGTTGCCGCCCCGACGTGACGTCGACTGGCACCACACCATGCCCCCGCGCACCGGCTGGACCCGCGTCGCCGAACTCACCGACGACCAGGTCCGGGGGGCGGTGCGGGCGGCGGCGACCGCCGTGAAGGCGGCGCCGATGGCCGCCGCGGCCGAACTCGCTCTCGACGCCACGGCCTTCCCCAACGCGACCGAACCCACGGTGGCCGGGCTCGACCGTCGCGGGCCGTCGGCGCTGGTGAAGTTGGGGTTCCTGCCGCGCGGTGGCACCACGGCCGTCGACACCTCCGGGACCTGGACCCGCCTGGTCGCGGCCTACGGGTCGGTGTACCTGCACGGCGGACGCGGCGACTCCTCCGCCGGCCCCTCCCTGCTGTCCCTGCTGGGCTGACCCACCGCCCGGGCCACCCGGGCCACACCGCTCGGCCACCCCGGCCCGTGCCGCCCCGCCCACCCCGATCTGGTGAGTGGGCAGTTCACCCCGTGAGTGGGCGCCTTTTCTTGACCACTCGGCGGGAAAGGTGCCCACTCGCCAGACGCGGGCGGACGCGGGCGGACGCGGGCGGACGCGGGCGGACGCGGGCGGACGCGGGCGGACGCGGGCGGACGCGGGCGGACATGGGCGGATGCGGGGGGAGGGCCGGGGCTCAGCCTTCGACGTTGCGCATCGAGTCGGCGGCGGAGACGAAGTAGCGCCAGACGACGTCGTCGGCGTCGCGGGGGAGCCCGACCCGGTCCATCGCGGCGCGCATGCGGGCGAGCCAGGCGTCACGCTCGGCCACACCGATCCGGAACGGCGCGTGGCGCATCCGCAGGCGGGGGTGGCCACGTTCCTGCGAGTACGTGCCGGGACCGCCCCAGTACTGGATGAGGAACAACCGGAGGCGTTCCTCGGCGGCGTCGAGTTCGTCCTCGGGGTAGAGCGGGCGCAGGACCTCGTCGGCGCGGACCCCCTCGTAGAACAGGTGCACCAGGCGGGTGAAGGTCTCCTCGCCGCCGAGCAGCGCGAACAGCTCACCCGGCTCGCGGGCCCGCAGCGGCAAGCGCGGCGCGGAGCCGGTCGTGGGGTCCGGCGCGGGCGAGGTCACCGCTCTATCGTCCTCCCCGGCCCGCGACGCGCGTCGTGGCGGTCCCCGGCGGACCCGGCGCGCCGGTCACAATGGGTGTGCAAACAACCCCGGCGTCAGGTTGACTGACTCGCACCGGAGGTGGTCGTGGGCGCTGCGCTGGTCCTGAACGCGACGTACGAACCGTTGTGCGTCGTTCCGTTGCGGCGCGCGCTCGTGCTGGTGCTCGCCGAGAAGGCCGAGGTCGTCACCGAGGGTGAGACCGTCTGGCGCTCCGAACGGCTGAGCCTGCCCGCCCCGTCCGTCGTGCGCCTCTCGCGGTTCGTCCGGGTGCCCTACCGCCGCGAGGTCCCGCTGACCCGCCGGGCCGTCCTGGACCGCGACGCCCACCGTTGCGTCTACTGCGGCGCCCGCGCCGACACCATCGACCACGTCCGGCCCCGTTCGCGCGGGGGTCCGCACCAGTGGACCAACGTCGTCGCGGCCTGCGCGCCCTGCAACCACCGCAAGGGCGACCGGATGCTGTCCGAGATCGGCTGGACGCTGCCCCACGCACCGGTCGCACCGCCCGCCACGGTCGCGGTCGTCATGGGCTGGACGGCCCGCGACCCGGCCTGGGAGCCCTGGCTCGCCCTGGCCCGGCCGACCACGACGGAGCACCCCGCCACACTCACCGCATGACCGAGCTGCACGAGCTGTCCGCGCTGGAACTCGGGGCGGCGGTGCGGGCCCGCGAGGTCGGTGTCGTCGAGCTCGTCGACCACTTCCTCGACCGCGTCACCACCCTCGACGACGGCGTCGGCGCGTTCGTCACGGTGACGGCCGACGCCGCCCGGGCGCACGCCGCGCGGGTCCAGCAGGCGGTCGACGACGGCACGGCGACCTCGCCACTCGCGGGGGTGCCGACCGCGATCAAGGACCTGCAGGCCACCCGCGGGGTGCCGACCAAGCTCGGCTCACCGGTCTTCGCGGACTGGGTGCCGGAGTACGACGACCACGTCGTCACCAGCCTCGCCGCGGCCGGCCTGCCGAGCCTGGGCAAGACCGCGACCCCGGAGATCGGCCTGCCCTGCTACACCGAGACCGACATCGGCCCGCCCGCCCGCACCCCGTGGGACCTCGACCGTCTCGCCGGCGGTTCGAGCGGGGGAGCCGCCGCGGCCGTGGCCGCGGGACTCCTGCCAATCGCCCAGGGCAGCGACGGCGGCGGGTCGGTCCGCATCCCGGCGTCGGTGACCGGCCTGGTCGGGCTCAAGACCTCCCGGGGGCGGGTGAGCCGTGGCCCGGTGGACCTCGACAGCACCGGACTGTCGGTCATCGGGCCGCTCGCCGTCACCGTCCGCGACGCCGCGGCGTTCCTCGACGTCGTCGCCGGCCCGCGCCCGGGCGACCCCGACCCGCTGCCGCCGCTGCCGGCGGGCGAGACGTTCCTCGCCGCGTGCGAGCGCGAACCGGGGCGGCTGCGGATCGGCCGGTTCGTCGACTCCCCGATGCCCGCGGACCTCGACCCCCGGATCCGGGCGGTGTGGGAGGAGACGTCGCGGCTGCTCGAACGGCTCGGCCACGAGGTCGTCGACGTGCCCGCACCGTTGCCGCCCGAGGTCGTCCCGGTCTTCGAGACGGTCTGGGCCGTGTCCGCGGCCACCGCGCCCATCCCGCCGGAGGCCGAGCCGTTGCTGCGGCCCCTGACCCGGTACCTGCGCGAACGCGGACGGGCCGTGAGCGGGGTGCAGTACGCCCAGGCGCTGGGGCAGATGCGCCTCGCCACGCGTCGGGCGCTCGCCGCCACCGCCCACCTCGACGCCGTGCTCACGCCGACGCTGGCCCAGACCCCGCGCCCGGTCGGCTGGTTCACCGAGAGCGGCGATCCCGCGGCCGACTTCGAGCTGCAGAAGCGGTTCACGCCGTACACGGCGCTCTACAACGTCACCGGGCAGCCCGCGATCAGCCTGCCGCTCGGCTGGACCGAGCCGGACGACGACGCCCCGACCCTGCCGATCGGGATGATGCTGGTGGGACGACCCGCCGGCGACGCCGCGCTGCTGTCGCTGGCCGCGCAGGTCGAGGCCGCGGCGATCGGCACCACCACCGCGGACCACCGCCGCGCGCCGATCGTCTCGGGCGGTTCGATACGGTGAACGCGACTTCAGGTCCGGGCGCTCGACCGCCCGGATGCCACCGGCTCGGGCGAGGAGAACGCAACCGATGACTTGGGTGGAGACCGTCCTCGTCTTCGCCGGGATCCCGCTCGCGGTCCTGCTCGTCGTGGCGACGGTGGTGCTCGCACCGTCGGCCGTCAACGGCACGTCGCGGTACCGCCCCGGACGCCCGTGGGGCCACGCCCCGGCCTGGTGGCTGCCCGATCCCGACGCCGTCGGCGAATTGCCCGCGGGCGTCGTCGCCGAGCGCGCCTCGCGCACCCGGGCGATCGCCGCGACCGCCGCGGAGGAGGCCGACCGCTCCGGGCTGTCGGCCGAGCAGGCGAGCGCGGCCGGTGCGGCCGCGGCGGAACGGCGCGCGAGCGCCGCGGTGGGAGGTGCCAGCGGTGAGTGGTGAGGTCGTCGCGCACGGAGCGCCCGCGGGCGATCCCAGCGCCCACTGGCTCCAGTACGGCCCGGTTCCCGGCGCCGACAGTTCCCGCTACGGCTTCACGCCGCGGCAGATGGCCCGCATCGACGAGGCCATCACCTACTCGACCCGCGAGACCGGCCTCACGTTCTCGGTCTACCTCGGGTCGCTCGACGAGACCGACGGCGACCGCGGCCGCGCGACCGCCGAGGCGATGTTCAGCAAGCTCGCGGCCGACGGCATCGAGTCGCCCGTGCTCGTGGCGGTCTCACCCGACCAGCGGGTCCTGCAGATCGTCACCGGCGAGTACTCCTCGCACCGCATCCCGAACCGCCAGTGCGCGCTGGCCGCCCTCGGCATGCGGGCGGCCTTCGCCGGCGGCGACCTCACCGGCGGCATCGTCACCGGCCTGCGGATGCTCGCCGACGCCGCCGGCGCGCCCCGCACCAGCTGATCAGAGTTCCCAGGCCGAGGTCAGGGCCGGATGTGACCACCTGACGATCGACGTTACAGTGCGCTGTCCCCTGCCTGTGTGTTGATCTTTCAGGAGCTCGTGTGCGCCGCCTCGCCTCCACCTCCCTCGGTCGTCAGGTCACAGTCATCGCGAAGAGTGTGCTGCTCACGGCGGGGGTGGTGGTCGGTGCTGGTGGCGCTGCCGCGGCACCCGATGCAGTCGCTGCGACAGCCGCCCCGACTCCCGCAAGCGGCACGTTCGTCGCCGTCACACCGGTCAGACTGCTCGACACCCGTTCGGGCGTGGGAGCGGCGAGAGCGCGGGTTGCCACGGGTCAGACGCTGACGCTCCAGGTCGCGGGTCGCGGCGGGGTGCCGACCTCCGGCGCCGGGGCCGTCGTCCTGAACCTCACCGTCACTGGTGCGACGACCTCGAGCTACGTGACAGCGCACCCGGCAGGCACTGACTCGCCCACGGCGTCGAACGTGAACTACAGCGCGGGCAGCGCGGTCGCGAACGCTGTGACGGTCGGGCTGAGTGACGGCGGCGCTGTTGCGCTGAGCAACGGTCCCCTCGGAGGCAGCGGTTCCGCCGATCTGGTCGCAGACGTCGTCGGCTACTTCGTCGCAGGGTCGACGACTGTCGCGGGCAGCTTCGTCGCAGTCCAGCCCTCACGGGTGTTGGACACGCGGGCGGGCGTCGGAGCGCCTCGAGCCCGAGTGCGGTCGGGGCAGATCCTCCCCCTGCAGGTGACTGGCCGCGGTGGCGTACCCGCCACGGGCGTCGGTGCGGTGGTCCTCAACCTCACGGCGACCGGCGCGACGGCCGCGGGTTACGTCACTGCGTACCCGGCGGGCACCGACGTGCCAGTGGCGTCGAACCTCAACCACGTCAAGGGACGTCCCACACCGAACCTCGTGACCGTGGAAGTCGGCGCCGACGGGGTCGTCGACCTGCTCGACGGCCCGCGCACAGGCACCGGGTCGCTCGACCTCGTGGCCGACGTCTTCGGCTACTACCGCGACGGCATCGCTGCTGCGGCCGGCGCCTTCGTTCCGGTCGACCCGGCGCGTGTACTCGACACCCGCGCCGGTCTGGGCGCGCCGAAGGGGCAACTGGCCGGCGGCGCGGCGATCGCGCTCCAGGTGACCGGTCGGGGCGGGGTGCGCGATTCCGGGGTGGCCGCCGTCGTCCTCAACGTGACCGCCACGGGCGCCCGCGGCGCTGGATACGTGACCGCCTACCCGGGAGGCGATGACGCTCCGACGACCTCGAGCGTGAACTACGCCGCAGGACAGACGGTGGCGAACCTCGTCACGGTGGGCGCCAGCGACGGCGGAACCGTTGCGCTGCGCAACGGTAGGGGTGGAGGAACGGCCGTCGACCTCATCGTGGACGTCGCCGGCTACTACCTCGCCGACACGTCGTTCCGGTGGGGCTCACCGACGAAGATCGACAACGACGGCACGGGCCTGTCGGACGTCTCCTGCCCCACGGCGACGTTCTGTGCTGCCGGAGACGCCCACAACGTAGCGTTCTGGGACGGGACGAGTTGGGGTGAGCCGCTGGTCGCCAATCAGCAGTCGCTCCAGTCGCTCGTGTGCACCTCGCCGTCGTTCTGCGTGGCCGGTGACCTGCAGGGGGATGTCGTGGTGTGGGACGGGACGTCGTGGAGCGCGGCACGGCACGTCAGTGTCAACAACGGCATAGGTGGGTACATCGACGCGCTCCAGTGCCCCGACGCGACGACGTGCATCGCGGTGGACAACTCGGGCCGGGCGTTCACCAGCCACGACGGGTTCCGCACGTTCACCACGAGTGCCAGCGCGAACATGGGTGGGCTGAAGGTCTCCTGTCCGACGGCGACCTTCTGCGCTGCGGGCGACTACGACGGACGCGTCGCGATCTTCGACGGCACGGTCTGGTCACCGCCTCTGCAGACCGCGTTCAACTACATCTCCGACGTCTCGTGTGCGTCGGCCACCTTCTGCACGGCGGTCAGCGAATCCGGCAGTTACGTGTGGAACGGCTCCGGCTGGTCCATGTCGACGTTGTCGGACTCCAAGTCACTCCGGTCGGTCGTCTGTGCGGCGGCCACGTCGTGTCTCGCCGGCGATGCCGCGGGTCGCGTCCTGCGGTGGAACGGAACGTCATGGTCCGGGCCCGTTGCCGTGACGACCAGCGTGGTGAGCGACCTCGCCTGTGCAGGTGCGAGCAACTGCTGGGCGGTGGACTACGACGGTGCGGGGGCCCGGTTCGACGGGACCACGTGGTCGCCGCCGCAGGAGATCAGCCCGCTCGGCGGGTCGCTCCGGGGCATCTCGTGCGTTTCAGAGGCGTTCTGCGTCGCGGTCGACTCGAGCTACCTGCTCTCCCGGTCGAAGGGTCACGCCACGGTGTACGGCGGAACGAGCTGGAGCGAGCTGACCGTGGTGACCAACTCCCAGCCGTTGGCAGGTGTCTCGTGTGCTTCCGCCACGTACTGCGTCGCGATCACCGAACGGGGACAGGTTTCCCGCTTCGACGGGAAGTCATGGTCGAAGCTGACAGGGACGACGTTGTCGTCGTTCACGTCGACGATCTCCTGCCCGACTGACGCTTTCTGCGCCGCGGGGGACCAGTCCGGCGGGATCTCGTTCTCCGATGGCACCCGGTGGAAGGACGGCGGCGACATCGCGCACTTCGAGAGCGGGGTCAGCGACGTGTCGTGTCCGGCGGCCGGCACCTGCGTCGCGGTCGGCGGGAACGGCAACGCGGCGGTCTACCGCAACGGCGCGTGGGAGCCGACCCGCACCGTCGACGAGGACCACGGTCTGCAGAACGTCTCGTGTCCTTCGGTCACCGTCTGTGTGGCGGCCGACCGCGTCGGTGACGTCTTCGACTGGGACGGCACGTCCTGGTCACCCGCGGTCAGCTCGGGTGACCCGGACGTCAACGCGCTGTCGTGCGCGTCGGCCGCCCTCTGCGTCCTGGTCGACTCGACGGGGCGCGCGGCGGTCCGGCAGGGCGGCACCTGGTCGGCTCCCGTCCTGGTGGACAGCGGGTCGGGCGGTCAGACGCCGTACCTCACCGGTGTCTCCTGCATCCCGGGCGGGACGACGTGCACGGCGATCTCGACCGCCGGTAACGCGATCCGCGGCGGTTGAACGCAGAACGCCCCGACCTCGTGAGCGGCCGGGGCGTTCGTGCGTCCAGCGGTCAGTCGTGGTCGGCCCCCCGCGCGTGGAGGGCGCGGCGCAGGTCGTCACGGCCCTCGCTGACCAACCGGCGCAGCGACGACGGCAGGTCGGTGCCGGCGAGGAAGCGGTCGGCCAGGGCCAGGGTGTGCTCGTCGGTGGTCGAGCTCCACGACGGGAACAGCCCGACGGCGACGTCCTGGGCCAGTTCGCTGGTGCGGCGCGACCACACGGTCGCGACGTCGGCGAAGTAGCGCTCGGCGTAGGGCGCCACCAGCTCGGCCTGGTTCCACGGCGCGAAGCCGCCGATGTAGGCGCGGGTGACGTCGTTGGGCAGCGTGTCGTCGACGGTGGCCGCGTGCCAGGCCGCCTCCTTCGCCTCCGGCGTCGGGATCATCGCGCGGGCGGCGGCTGCGGCGCGGGCGCCGGCGGCGGTGTTGTCGTTGGCCAGCTCGGCCGCGATGTCGCTCTCGCCGAGGGCTCCGCGCGACACCAACGCCTGCACCAGCGACCACCGCAGGTCGTTGTCGACGGCGAGGCCCTCGACCGGCGCGGAGCCGTCGAACAGGCCCGACAGCACCTCCAGGTCGCCGGACCCGCTCGACGCGGACGCGATGAACGCGTGCGCCCACGCCAGCTGGTGGTCCGAACCCGGCGCGGCCGACCACAGGCCGTCCAGCGCCCGCGCGGCCCAGCGCTGCCGACCCTCCGGGGCCCACGCCGGGTCGGCGTAGACCTCGAGCGCGCGGGCGACCTGCCGCTGCGCCATCTGCACCAGGCCGATGTCGGTCTCGGCGTCGAGGCTGCTCGCGACCAGCTCGACGTAGTCGCGGGTGGCGAGGACGCCGTCGCGGGTCATGTTCCACATCGCGGTCCAGATCAGCGCGCGCGGCAGCGTCTCGCCGATCCGGGCCAGGCCGCCGCCGCGGAGCACCCGCACGCTGTCGTCGTCGAAGCGCAGCTTGGCGTAGGTGAGGTCGTCGTCGTTGACCAGGACCAACGCCGCGTGCGGGCGTCCGACGAGCTCGGTGACCTCGGTGCGTTCGCCGGTGACGTCGAGCTCCACCCGGTGGGTGCGGGCGAGGCGGTCGTCGACGTCGTCGTAGAGGCCGATCGCCAGGCGGTGCGAGCGCAGCACGTTCGAGGTCGCGACCTCGGTGGGGGCCTCCTGCACGATCGCGAACGAGGCGTACGTGCCGTCGTCGGCCACGGTGAAGTCGGCCGCGAGGGTGTTGACGCCGGTGGTCTCCAGCCACTCCTTCGACCACGACGACAGGTCGCGTCCGGAGGACTTCTCGACCGCGCCGAGCAGGTCCGACAGCGTGGTGTTGCCGTAGGCGTGCTCGGCGAAGTAGTCGCGGAGCCCGGCGAGGAAGTTGTCGACCCCGACGTAGGCCGCGAGCTGCTTGAGCACGCTCGCGCCCTTGGCGTAGGTGATGCCGTCGAAGTTGACCTCGGCGGTCTCGACGTCGGGGGCGTCGGTGGCGATCGGGTGGGTCGAGGGCAGCTGGTCCTGCCGGTACGCCCACGTCTTCTCGGCGTTGGCGAACGTGGTCCAGGCGTCGGTGAAGCGGGTGGCCTGCGCGGAGACCAGCGTCGCGGCCCAGGTCGCGAACGACTCGTTGAGCCACAGGTCGTCCCACCAGCGCATGGTCACGAGGTCGCCGAACCACATGTGGGCCATCTCGTGCAGGATCGTCTCGGCCCGCCGTTCGTAGCGGGCCTGGGTGACCTTGCTGCGGAAGATGTAGGCGCCCTCGTTGAAGGTGACGCAGCCGGCGTTCTCCATCGCGCCCGCGTTGTACTCCGGGACGAAGAGCTGGTCGTACTTGCCGAAGGCGTACCGCAGCCCGAAGTTCGCGTGGTAGAAGTCGAAACCCTGCTTGGTCAGCAGGAACAGGTCGTCGACGTCGACGTGCTCGGCCACGCTGCGGCGGGCGTAGATGCCCAGCGGGATGCCCTCGTGCTCGTCGCGCCAGACCGCGTACGGCCCGGCGACGAACGCGGTGATGTACGGCGACATGCGGGCGGTGGTCGCGAACTGCACGGTCTTCGCGCCCGAGCCGGTCGCCGTGGCCGACTCCTCGGCGCCGTTGCTCACGGCCTCCCAGTGCGACGGCACGGTGGCCCGCACGGTGAACGTCGCCTTGAGGTCCGGCTGGTCGAAGCAGGCGTAGACCCGCTTGGCGTCGGCGGTCTCGAACTGCGAGTAGAGGTAGACCTCGCCGTCGACCGGGTCCTGGAAGCGGTGCAGGCCCTCACCGGTGTTGGTGAAGCGCATCTCGGCGTCGACGACCAGCACGTTCTCCTCGGCGAGGTCGACCAGCACCAGGCCGTCGACCGGCTCGTACGCCGAGGTGTCGACCGGGGCGCCGTTCAGCGTCGCCTCGTGGATGGTCTCGGCCAGCAGGTCGACGAAGGTCGACGCGCCCGGCTGCGACGCGGTGAAGTGGATCTCGGTGCGGCTGCGGAACGTGCGCTCCGCGGGGGAGCGGTCGGGGGCCGTGACGTCGAGGGTGATGTCGTACGCGTCGACGTGCAGGAGATCGGCGCGGACCCGCGCGTCGTCACGGGTGAGGTTCGGGACGTCCATGAGTCCTGAGTCTGCCAGCCGTGACATCACCCCACCCGTGGAACCGGTCTCGGGGTCCGCCACGATGCGTGGTCATGGCCACCCTGTCTGCCGGCGACCGCGCGCCGGAGTTCTCGCTCCCCGACCAGGACGGCAACACCGTCACGCTCTCGGAGCTGCTGCGCACCGGTCCGGTCGTGCTGTTCTTCTACCCGATCGCGTCGTCCGGCGGCTGCACCCAGGAGGCGTGCCACTTCCGTGACCTCGCGGCCGAGTTCGCGGCCCACCACGCCCACCGCATCGGCATCTCGACCGACGCCGTGGCCAAGCAGAAGGCCTTCGACACCGGGAACCAGCTCGGCTACCCGTTGGTGTCGGACGAGTCCGGCGAGGTCGCGACCGCGTACGGCGTCAAGCGCGGGCTGCTCGGCAAGCTCGCGCCGGTGAAGCGCAAGACCTTCGTCATCGGCACCGACGGTGTGGTCAAGGCCGTCATCGGCTCGGAGATGAAGTTCGACGTGCACGCCGACGACGCCCTCAAGGCCCTCGCCGCCTGACCAACACCGTTCTATCGTTGAACGCGTGACGACTTCTGAGACGGCTCCTGTCGGTTTCTGGTTCGACCCGCTGTGCCCGTTCGCCTGGGCCACCTCGCGGTGGATGCTCGAGGTCGAGAAGGTGCGGCCCGTCCACACCGTCTTCCGGGTGATGTCGCTGTCGGAGCTGAACTCCGGGCGGGACGACCTGCCCGAGCAGTACAAGGAGATGCTCGACCGCGGCTGGGGTCCGGTGCGCGTGTGCATCGCGGCCGAGCAGGCCAACGGCACCGAGTCCCTGCGCGACCTCTACACCGCGCTCGGCACCAAGCGGCACGTGGAGGGACGGGAGTTCTCGAAGGAACTGTGCGCCGAGGCCCTCACCGAGGTGGGCCTGGACCCGGCCCTCGCCGACGCCTACGACTCCACCGAGTACGACGACGCGCTGCGCAAGAGCCACCACGAGGGCATGGACCCGGTGGGCGAGGACGTCGGCACCCCGGTCATCCACATCGAGGGCACGGCCTTCTTCGGCCCCGTCATCACCCGCATCCCGACCGGCGAGCAGGCGGGCGTGATGTGGGACGGCGCCAAGGCCCTCGCCGCGATGCCCTACTTCTTCGAGCTCAAGCGCACCCGCACCGAGGCCCCCCGCGCGGTCCCCGGCATCGAGGACTGAGGTCCGAGACCGGGGGACTCAGCGGTAGCGGTCGCGCAGCCGGTCGTCGGACTCCCACCACGGCCGGGTGGTGTCACCCACCGCCGGGTCCGAGGGGGCCGACGCCCGGTGGGCGATCGCCTCGGCGTCGAGCACGGTGTCGACGCTCCGCGCGTCGCGGGCGTCGGCCTTCACCCACTGCCGGAACAGCAGGATCACGAACGGCAGGTCGAGCAGTTCCGCGACCACCCACACGATCCCGCCGGCGCGCTGCTGGTCCTTGATCGGCGTGAGCGCGGCGACCAGCTGGTCCGCCGCCGGGCGCAGGTCGAAGTAGGCCGTCGTGATGTGGGTCTGGAACCGCAGCGCGAAACCGGGCACAGCGTCGAGCAGCAGCTCGAACACCCCCACCGCGAGGGCCAGGCCGACCGCGAGCGAGGTCGCGCGCGACGACGCCGCCACCAGCGGCAACGCGATCGCGCAGCCGACCACCAGCACCCCGAGCTGGGTCAGCCACTCGACCGGCGGGTGGGCGACGGCCCAGCCGGCGAGCGGTCCGAAGACCAGGACCGAGGTGACGGCCGGGACCAGCAGCGGCCCCACGACCGGGCTGGTGAGCACCCGGCCCGGCGCGGTGTCGGTGAGCCGCCCCAGCCGGGCCCGGCGACGGCGGGCGAGCTCCAGCGGCTGCCCCGCCATCACGAGCACCGGCACGACCAGCAGCAGCACCAGCGCCTGCACGGTCCAGACCCAGAACAGCGTGTGCCCGTAGAGCTCGAGGAACCCGCACGACGTCCACACGAACACTGCGACGCCGATCCCGAACGCGACGCTGCGCCGCACCGGCCACCCGGGGGTGCGGGCGACGGCCCGGGCGTAGAGGACGAGCACCACGACGGCGACCAGGACCGCGGCGGGTTGCAGCGTCCACGCGGTCACCAGGCCGCCGAACCCCATGGGGTGGTCCGGCACCGCGACCGGGGACAGGAGTGACGCCACGCCCGCCATCGTGCTCCGCGGGGGTGAGCGGCATGATCGGCGCATGCGCGTCTACCTCGGCAGCGACCACGCCGGCTTCGAACTCAAGACCCACCTGGTGGAGCAGCTGCGTGGCAACGGCCACAACGTCGTCGACGTCGGCGCCGCCACCTACGACGACCAGGACGACTACCCGGCGCCGTGCATCGAGACCGGCCGCCGGGTCGTGGCCGACCCCGGGTCGCTCGGCGTCGTCATCGGCGGGTCGGGCAACGGCGAGCAGATCGCCGCCAACAAGGTGACGGGCGTGCGGGCGGCCCTGGCGTGGAACGACGACACCGCGCGCCTGGCCCGCGAGCACAACGACGCCAACGTCGTCTCGATCGGCGCCCGCAACCACTCCACCGAGGTCGCGACCTCGCTGGTCGAGCTGTTCCTCGCCACGCCGTTCTCCGGCGCCGCCCGCCACCAGCGCCGCATCGACGAGCTGCACTCCTGGGAGGCCAGCGGCGAGCTGCCCGGCGGGGCCACGCTCAACGACGTCTGAGCCTCCCCGCCGGCGCGTTCAGGACGGCGGAGGAGTCCAGTTCCGCCGCACGATCGTCAGCTCGGCCTCGGCGCGGGCGAGGTCCTCGGGCGTGGGCCGGTCGAGGTCGCGGGCGCGGAGCGCGGCGCTGGGCGACAGGGCGGTGCGCCCGATGCCGGCGAGGTCGTCGCGGCGGGCCGGTCGCGGCGGGGTGCGACGGTCGGCGTCGTCGCGGCGCCGTTCCACGCCTCCGGGGATCGGACCGGGGCGGTCACTGCGCCGGTCCTCGCCCGTCCGGCGTTCCGGCTGGTCGGTCACGAGCGGGCGAGGAGAATCGAACTCCCGTCAACAGTTTGGAAGACTGTGGCTCTACCATTGAGCTACGCCCGCGGGTGGTCGGCAGCGACCTTACCGGGCCGGTCGGTCAGCAGCTGCTGTCGGAGGTCGTGACCTCGAGCGGGTGCACCAGCGGTTGCCGGAGCACGATCGGTGTGCCGCCCGCCGCCGCCGGTTCGTGCAGCCGCAGGACGACCGTCGAGGTCGCCCCGGGCGCGATCGCCACCTCGAACCGCCACGCCGGGTGCCCGGCCTGGGTCGCGCTCTCGACGTACGCCGGGCGACCGTCGACGGTCGCGCCCAGCAACCGGCTGCCCGTCGTGGCGAGGTAGTCGAGCATCAGGACGTTCGTGCCGGCCGGACCGGTCGTGGTGCCGGGTAGCCCGGTGACGTAGACGGGCAGGCCGCTCGCCGGAGCACTGTTGCGCAGGGTCACGGTCACGGTGACGTCGCGCCGGTCGCCGCAGCCCGATCGCGCCCAGGCCATCGACCCGTCCAGGTAGTAGTCGAGTTTGGTCGGTTGTGCCTGGTCGAGGACGACGCCTGCGAACGCGCCCTCGCCGGTGGGCAGCGTGCCGCCGAGGGCGGTGTCGGCGAGGTCGGCCTGCACGGCGGGGTCGGCGCTCCACACGAGCAGACGGCGCTCGTCGACCGCCCGGCGGACCTGCTGCAGCATCGTGGTGCTGTCGGCCGACGCGCTGACGACGTGCTCGTCGACCGTGCGGGCGATGTCACGCAGATAGGCGCGGCGAGCGGCGTTGTCGTCGCCGTTCGGGAACTTCGCGTACGCGTCGGCCTGCGTGAGCGCGACGACGTTGTCGGCACTCACGGTGGTGCCGTCGGCGAGCGTTGCCGGGCCGGTGGCCGCCAGGAGGTAGGACAGCGCGGTCGGGTCGAGCGACATCGCGCCGTCGAGGCGCTGACCGGTCTTCGCCGCCCACATCGCGGTCCAGATGCGGCCGGTGTCGGCGAAGTCCGGCGACACCGTGGAGTTCAGGTAGGTCGTCGTGGGGGCGAAACTGCCGTAGTGGGCGGTGAAATCCGGCCCGAGGTCGAGCGAGGTCCGCACGCCGTCGAACTCCGAGTCGTCGCCGAAGTGCACGAACTCGAACCGGCCGTCGCCGACACGCAGGATGCCGAACGCGCCGGGTACCCCGCCGCTGCCGCGGGACTCGGCGTTGTTCTGGAACCCGACGAAGTAGGTGCGCGGGCGGCCGTCGGCACCCAGCAGGGCGGGCAACGTGCGGACGGCGGTGTCGACGCCGGTGAGTGATCCGGCGAACCGGCCGACGGTGTCGGCCACCGTGGCGCGGGCGTCGTCGACCGCCCCGAGCCAGGTGGTGCGGGGCAGTTGGCGCAGGTCGTAGGCCACCGCGCGCACCCGGTCGGTCGCGGCGATGACGGTCGGCGCGACCTCGGCGATGCGGGCCACGTCGATGCTGCCGTCGGCCCGGCGCAGGGTCGCGGGATCGAGGTCCACCGAGGCGTCGACGACGGACGGCACCACCGACGACGTCAGGACGTACGCGGCGTCGGTGACGCCCTGCACGGTGCGGACCGGGTCGCCGACGAACGGCACGCGGGCGGCGACCCACCACGCCGGGCCGCCGGTGAGCCGGTGCGCTGCGCCCGCCTCGGACGCGGCGCGGGCGGTGTCGGCGCGGGCGGCGTCGGTGTCGCCGTCGCGCACGTGCTGCTCCAGTTGCGTCATGCCGGAGGCGACGGCCATGAGGTGCGACCGCGCCGCGACCGCGGTGACCGTCACCCAGAGGCCGGTACCGACCGCGAGCAACCCGAACAACAGGCACACCCACCCGGTGCGGCGCATCCGCCGCCGGCGACGTCGCAGTCGGACCGCGGCCCGGTGGCTCTCGCCCCGCGTCGCAGGCGGCTCGGCGTCCGCGGTGTCCCCGAGGTTCGCGGTGTCCCCGGTGGAATCGGGCGGGGGCGCCGGGTCGGCGTCTCCGCCGCGCCGACGCCGCCTCACGGGCTCAGCGGGCGACGGCGACGGCCGAGGACGAGCAGGACGCCGCCGGCGACGAGCAGGCCGAGGCTCACCACGGCGATGCCGCCGACCGCGGCGCCCGTGTACGCCAGGCCGCCGCCGGACGAGTCCGGCGAGCCGCCCGTGCCGGCACCGCCTCCGGAGGTCGGGACGCCCGCGGTCGGGGAGTCAGTGGGGGAGTGGGTCGGCGAGTCCGTCGGCGAGTCAGTCGGGTCGGCGCCGATGACGACGAAGGTGGTCGAGGCGGTGTCGCCCGCCGATCCCGTGGCCGTCAGGGTGACCGTGCCCGAGGCGTCCGCGGGCACGACGAACGTGCCGGTGGCGTTGCCCTGGGCGTCGGCCACGACGGTCACGACGGCCACGCGGCCGTCGGGGTAGGTCAGGGTCAGCGTGATCCGGTCACCCGGCGTGAAGCCGCCGACGGTGAAGCTCTGGGTGGCCCCGGCGGCGATGGTCGGGATCGTGACCCCGATGGTCGGCGAGCAGGTGCCGACGTAGGGGCAGGGCGCCGCCGCCGAGGACGTCGCGGCCCAGCCCGCGCCCAGCGCGAGCAGGAGCAGGACCAGCGGGGCGAGCAGCAGACGGCGAGCCTGGGACACCGGTGTCACGACCTCAGGGGCGACGGAGAAACTTCACGCGAACTTGACAAGGGTAACCCGGACCCCGCGCCCGCGGCGCGGTAGACGACGTCGAGCCGCACCTGGTGACCGGCGGGGGTGAAGCGACGGCGGTGGTCGTCGCGCAACCGGTCGCCTCGAGCGGCCAGCTCCGCACGGGGGAGCCGGGTCACCTCCCGCAGCGCGGCCGCGGCGGCGGCGACGTCGCCCGGCGGGAACAGGAGTGGGTCCGGCGTTGCGCCGACCGTCTCGAGGTGGGCGCCGCCGCTCGCCGCCACCACCGGCAGGCCCAGGCTCATCGCCTCGACCACGGTGAGTCCGAACGGCTCGGCGGGTGCGGTCGCGAGCAGCACCGACGAACGCACCATCTCGTCGCGGGCGTCCGGCACCCAGCCGAGGAACTCGACGCCCTCGACCGCCTCGACGCGCACGAGGTCCTCCAGGGCGCTGCGCTCCGAGCCGTCACCGGCGATGGCGAGCCGCCACCCCGCGGCCGCGGCACCCGAGGCGGCCCACGCCCGGACGGCGAGGTCGGTCGCCTTCTCGGGCTCCAACCGCTGGGCCACCAGCACGCGTCGCGCGGCGAGGTCCGGCCCGCGGTCGTCGGCCGCGACGGCGTTGGGCACGACCACGGCGTCGCGCCCGACCGCCGCGGCCACGAACGCGCTGATCGCGATCTCGCGGGCGATGGCCCGTTCGGCCAGGCGCGCCGCCAGGCGGGCGGGGCCGCTGCTGCCGCGGGGTTTCGCGATGTGACGCGTCGAGACGACTGTTGCGCCGTGCAACGGTTTGGTCAGCGCGGCGACCAGGTCGGCGGTGGTGAGGTGGGCGTGGACGATGTCGCGCCGGCCGAGCGTCGCCACCGCCCGGGCGGCCGCGAGCGCGGTGGCGCCGGGCCGGCGGACGACGCCCGCGGGCAGGGCGGCGGCGAGGAACGCCTGGTCGCCGCCCACGACCGCAACGTCGTGCCCGGCCCGGAACTGGGTCGCGGCCGTCAGGGCCACCTGTCGCTCGGTGCCCGCGGCGGCGTCGGTGACCACCACGTGGGTGATCCGCAGGGCCGGGGCGGTCGGCCGACCCACGCTGACGCCCGCGATCCGCCTCGGCCCGCGCAGGTACAGCCGCAGCCGTCCGCGCGCGGTCGAGCCGCGCGGGCCGGGGAGGACGACCGCGCGCACTCCCGCGCCGACCACAGCGGCGGCCCGGTACGACGTCCACCCGGCGGTGCCCCACCACCGCCGCACGTACGTCTCCTGACCGGCGTGGAACAACGCCTGCTGCCGTCCGGGTCCCCCGCTGGTGCCGCCGCCGACGTGCACCGCCGACGCCTCCGCCACCACGGCCGAGTGCCAGCCCCGGGCGAGCGCCCGGCGTTGCCAGTCGGCTTCCTCGGCGTAGAGGAAGTACCGCTCGTCGAGGGGGCCGACGTCCGCGAGGGCCTCGGCCCGCAGCAGCAGGACGGCACCGACGACGAACGTCGGCCCGCCTGGGGCACGGCTGGCGAACCCGAGTGCCTCGCGCCACATGCGGCCGGGCGAGGGGTACGGCCAGGCGACCCGCTGCGGCGCACCGTCGACGTCGGTGAGGTGCGGCGCCACGGCGGCCAGCCGGTCGGCCCCGTCGAACGCGGCCTGCAGGCGGTCGAACGCGCCCGGCGCGAGGCGGGCGTCCGGGTTCAGCAGGAGCACGTCGCGCCCGCCGCCGAGCCGCGCGAGTCCCCGGTTGACCCCCGCGGCGAACCCGAGGTTGCCGCCGGGGTCGAGGTACTGCGCGCCGTGGGTCTCCGCGACGTGCCTGACCGCGGCCGAGGACGAGTTGTCGACGACGACGACGGTCTCGCTCGCCACGCTGGTCAGGGCGTCGTCGAGCAGGTCGGGTCGGCCGAAGGCGACGACCACGACGGCGCGGGGGCGTTCGGCGTTCACGGCACCGTGGCGGGGACGGCAGGGACGGCCGGACCGGCGGCGTCGGCGGTGTCGCGGCGGGACTCGGGGGCGGCGGCCGCGGCCATGGCCATGCCCACGACCAGCCAGGCGAGCACGGGCGTGCCGCGGACCCAGTACACGTCGAACAGGGAGTGGACCAGCACCGACGTCTGCAGGGCGACGGCGACGACCGCCCAGGTGTGCCGGCGTCGGCGCACCAGCAGCACGACGGTGCCGACCTGGAGCACGACGAACGCGGCGATGAGCGGGACGCCGCCCTCGGCCGTCTCCAGCAGTGCGACGTTGTGCGGGTCGGTCGTGTACGTCAGGTCGCTGACCTCGCCGGTCCGGTAGTTGCCGATGCCCACGCCGATCCACGGGTTCGCCCTGATGAGCTCGACCGCGTCGTCGGCGTAGGTGCGGCGCGTGCGGTCGCTGTACTGGACCTCGGTGGTCGTGCCCTGGATGCGTTGCTGGACGTCGTCGGGCTGGGAGACGTAGACCAGCGCGATCGCGGCGCCCGCGGCGAGGATCCGCAGCGTGAACTGCAGCGGGTCGCGGACCCGCACCGCCGTGAGCACGAGCAGGGCGGCGAGCAGGCCGATGAGCGAGCCGCGGCTCTGGGTCGCGTAGACCGCGACGAGCAGCACGGCGACCAGCCCCCACCGCCACGGCCGGCCGCGCATCGCGGCGATGAGCAGGATGACCGCGTCGACGACGAACTGGCCCGCGGGGTTCTTCTGGACGCCGAGCACCGAGTCGGTCGAGGAGTGCGGCAGCAGCCACGCCGCCGCGAGCACGCACGCCGCGACCACGAACAGCGTCAGGGCGACGCGGGCCACGACCGCGTCGACGAGCAACGCCCCGATCACCAGGGGGACCAGCACGATCTCGATGCGCTGCACGACGTTGACCACCGTGGTGAGGTCCGGGTGCGGTGCCGAGACGACGATCGTGGCGGCGACGTAGAGGCCGAACAGCGGTCGGAGGGGACGCAGCACCCCCAGGCGGTGGCGCAGTTCGGCGTCCTGGCTGACCGCGACCAGCAGGCCGCCCGCGGCCGCGAACAGCAGCACGTCGCTGACCGAGGCCTGCAGCCCACCCGCGGCGTCACCGACGACGCTGATCTGGAAGGGCAGCAGGGCGATCGCACCGATGGCGGCGACCCGCGGCCGCAGGACCAGGGCGGGGACCAGCGGGAGCAGGCAGATCGCGATGACGAGGAAGCCGCTGTGCAGCGCGGCCTTGGCGGCGACCCACCCCAGGGCCGCCGCGAGCGCCAGACCCGCGGTCAGCAGGCCGGCACGGCGCGCGGAGAGCTCCAGCGTCATCGGCCGCTCCAGGTCGGGGGTGGGGGCAGCGGGATCGGCCGCCACGGTTCGGGCCGCGCGGCGATGATCATCAGGCTACGCTCTTAACGGCAGCTTCACCTCATGTGCCAGGAGCCCCCCATGACGTCTCGCGCGGCCTACCTCGCCTCGACGCTGTCCACGGCGATGCGGGAGAACCTGCTGTCCGGCGGGGAGCGGCGCCGGCGGTACCTGCGCGAGGTCGGGCGGCAGCCCGTCGAGGCCGCCGCCGCGGCCCTGCTGGCCGGACTGCCGGAGGTCGAGCTCGCCGACCTCGTCGACCTCGAGGCCGTGCCCGACGTCGCGGTGGCCTCGGCGTGGGGTCGGCGGGGGAGTTGGAGCCTCGGCGCCTCGGAACGGGTCGTGCTGCAGGCGCTGGTCGCGGGCCGCGGTGTCCGCGAGGTGTTCGAGATCGGCACCTACGACGGCGGCACCACGGCGGTGCTCGCCGAGGCGCTGCCGGAGGACGGGCACGTGGTCACCCTGGACCTGCCGCCCGGGGCCTTCGACGCCTCGCAGTCACCGGTCGACCTCGACGGCCACGGCGTCGGATCCCGCTTCAGGGCGAGCCCGGCCGCGTCCCGGGTGACCCAACTGCTCGAGGACAGCACCGCCTTCGACCCGGCCCCCTACGCCGGCCGGTTCGACCTCGTGGTGGTCGACGGCGCCCACGACCTCGAGCACGGACTGGTCGACACCCGCACCGCGCTGCGGGTCGTGGCGCCCGGCGGGGTGATCGTGTTCGACGACTTCACCGCGTACTGGGCGGGTCTCGTCCGCGGCATCGTCACCGCCGCGGCGGGCAGGGGTCTCGCCCGGCTGGCCGGCACCGACCTCGGCGTCATCGTGACGCCCGAGGTGGCTCAGGGATGACGCGAGCGCACCACCCGCGCCGGGACGCCGACGACGACGGCCCAGTCGGGCACGTCGGCGGTGACGACCGCGCCGGCTCCGACCACCGCGTGGTCACCGATCGTCACGCCCCGTACGACGGTGGCCTTGGCGCCGATCCACACGTCGTCGCCGATGCGCACCGGTGCGGTGCGCTCGCCCTGCTGGGCGATGGGCACGTCGGTGCGGTCGAGGGCGTGGTCGTGGTCGCGCACCGACACCAGCTCGGCCAGCAGGCAGTCGCGGCCGATCGTGAGCCGGTCGCGGGCGGCGAGGGTGACGTGGTGGCCGAGCACGGTGTTCGCGCCGATCTCGACGACGCCCGCGGACCACAGCGTCAGCCCCCGGTCGAGCACGCAGTCCGGTCCGACGTCGACCCGGCCCCGCCCCTCCAGGGTCAGCACCAACCCGGCACGGACGTCGCAGCCCCGGCCGAAGCGGGCGCGTGGCGAGCGGGAGTTCGCCGCGACCAGGCGCAGGTCGCGTTCGACGCGGCGCCGCAGCCGCACCGGCAGCGCGGGGGAGTTCACGTGGTCACCGGCCAGGCCCGGGCGAACTCCCTCGCCCGGTCGGTCCAGGCCGGTGGCGGACCGACCTCGCCCGCCACCGGTGCGTCGACCGCCGCGACGACGGCCTCGACGAAACCCTCCGGCGTCCCGACCCAGAGACCGGGACGCGGGTCGAGCCGGTCGAACCCGCTCGTCGCGGTGGCCACGACCGGACGCCCGCTGGCCAGGTACTCGTGCGCCTTGATGGCGTCGAGGCTCCGGGTGAACGGTGTGATCCGGTGAGGGCAGATCAGCACGTCCATCCCGAGCGTCCACCCGGGGACGTCCCGCGCCGGCACCGCACCCTCGAGGACGACGCCGTCCGTGGCCTCGAGTCGGTTCCGGTCCTCGGTGGAGAAGTGGTCGGGGCCGACGAGGTGCACGGTGCCGGGCGCGACACGGGCGGCGAGGGCCTGCACCAGTTCGACGTCGAGGCGGTCGCCGTGGAGGCTGCCGACGTAGCCGACGTGGGGGCCGGGTCCGGTCAGGGGCCGCGGACGGGCCGTGCGGTAGGCCTCGACGTCGACCCCGTTGCGCACCACGGCCGGGCTGGTGCCGTACCGCTGTCGCCACCGCTCCCTCAGCTCATCGCTGCACACGACAACGGTCGCCCGGCGGGTGAGTTCGTCCTCGGCCGCGACCAGTCGAGCGAGCGGACGCGGATCCATGGTCGCGGTGCGCCAGTCGTCGGTGACGTCGTAGACGACCGGTCGGCGCCCCCGCAGGAGGTGCACGCCGAGCGGGGCGTCGTTGACCCAGAGCAGCTCGGCCCGGCGCAGCGGTCCGGAGCGCAGCAGCAGCGCGGCGAACCGCAGGCCGCCGAGCCGGCGGGGCAGCAGGAGCGGCGGGCGCACGACCTCCACCCCCGGCCGCGGACGGAACCGCCGCGGCCGTCGAGCGGCGGGCGGTTCGACGAAGACCACGTCGCCCACGAGACCCGTCGCGAGCAGGGCGGCGACCAGGTGCTGGTTGCGGCGCCAGACGTCGTCCCAGGGCTCGAGGGACAGCACGCCCACACGTCGGGGGGTCACCCGGTGCACGCTGCCACATCGGTGAGGGAGCGGCGCGCCGGTCACGAGCGTCCGCTGAAGGCGCGAGCCGTGGCCTTCTACCTGCCGCAGTTCCACCCCGTGCCCGAGAACGACGCGTGGTGGGGCACCGGGTTCACCGAGTGGACCAACGTCACCCGGGCCCGACGCCTCTACCCCGGCCACCGGCAGCCCGACCTGCCGTCGGACCTGGGCTTCTACGACCTGCGGGTGCCCGAGGTGCGTGAGGCGCAGTCCGAGCTCGCGAACCGTTACGGCGTCGAGGCTTTCTGCTACTGGCACTACTGGTTCGGCGGCGGTCGTCGCCTGCTCGAGCGGCCGTTCAGGGAGGTGCTCGCGAGCGGGCGACCCTCGGTGGGGTTCTGCCTGGCCTGGGCCAACCAGACGTGGACCGGCATCTGGCACGGCGCTGCCGACCGGGTCCTGGTGGAGCAGCGCTACCCCGGCGCCGAGGACGACCAGCGGCACTTCGACCACGTGCTCGCGGCGTTCCGCGACGAGCGGTACCTGCGGGTGGACGACCGGCCGGTGTTCTACGTGTTCCGGCCCGAGCAGTTGCCCGACGCCGCCGCGTTCGTCGACCGCTGGCAGGACATGGCCCGGGCCGCGGGTCTGCCGGGGCTCTACCTCGTGGCCGAACTGTCGGACCTGTTGGGCGCCGGGCCGAGGTACAGCCTCACCGAGGGGGCGGGCTTCGACGCCGGCGTGTACGTGCGGATGCCGGCGCGCACCGATCCCCGCAGCCGGCTGCGGATGCGGGTCGGTCGCAAGCTGCGCCTGCCCGAGCGCTACCCCTACGCCGACACGCCGCTCCCGGTACCGCCGGGCGAGGACGTCATCCCGTGCGTCTACCCCAACTGGGACAACACCCCGCGCTCGGGCCGTCACGGCGTGGTGCTGGACGGCGCGACGCCCGAGCGGTTCCGGGTGCACGTCCGAGCGGCCGTCGAGCACGTGGCGGACCGGTCCGAGCAGGAGCGGTTGCTGTTCGTGAAGTCGTGGAACGAGTGGGCCGAGGGCAACCACCTCGAGCCCGACCGCCGCTTCGGACACGGCTACCTCGAGGTCCTCGCGGAGGAGTTGGGCGTGGGCCGGTGAAGGTCGCCATGATCTCGCAGTACCTGCCCGGCGGCAGCAAGATCGGGGTCGGCCACCAGGTGCACGTGCTGGCCGAGGCGTTGGTCGACCGTGGCCACGAGGTCACCGTCTTCAGCGCCTGCGAGGCCGGGCCGGGCGCGCGGTACCGCACCGAGGTGGTGCGGCTGGGTGGAGCGTTGCGGACGTTCCGCTTCGCGGCCGCCATGCGGCGGGTCGACTTCACCGCGTTCGACGTGCTGCACGCGCACGGCGACGACTACCTGCTCACGGGCCGTCCACGCCCCACACACATTCGCACGCTGCATGGCAGTTGCTTCGACGAGGCCCTGCACATCCACGGGTTCCTCGCGCGCCTGCGGATGTTCGTGCTCGGCCTGTCCGAGGTGCTCGCGACGTTCGTCGCCGACACCACCGTGGTGGTCTCGCCCGCCACCCGCCGCTGGACGCCGTGGGTGCGCCGCGTCGTCCCCAACGGGGTGGACCCCGCGGTGTTCTCGCCGCCGGCAGGTGGCCGTGCGGGCGTCCCGACCGTGCTGTTCGTCGGCACCTACCACCAGCGCAAGCGGGGGGCGCTGCTCATGCAGGAGTTCGCCGACCGGGTGCTCCCGGCCGTGCCCGACGCCGAACTCTGGATGGTCTGCACCGACGCCCCGGACGCGCCCGGCGTGGTGCGGTGGGGCCGGGTCGACACCGACGCGCTCGCCGAGTTGTACCGCCGGGCGTGGGTGTTCTGCCTGCCCAGCAGCTACGAGGGGTTCGGCATCCCCTACGCCGAGGCCATCGCCAGCGGCACCCCGGTGGTCGCCACCCGCAACGTGGGCGCCCGGTTCGTGCTCGACGACGGTCGCGCCGGTCGGATCTGCGACGACCGGGACCTCGGTGCCGTGCTGGTCGACCTGCTCACCGACGACGCCGCCCGGGAATCCCTCGGTGCGGCCGGGTTGGAACGCAGCCGGCTGTTCGACCTCCGGAGGGTGGTCGACCGCTACGAGGAGCTCTACCGGACGACGACCTCGCCGCGCGCAGGTGGGTGACAGCTCCCACCTCCGTCGTCGACGCGGGCGTCGGTGTCCACACCGGAGGGCGCGCCGGCGAACCGGGCGAGGCGCGTGGACGCCGGCCCGCGCCGCCGGGTGAGGGCGGCGGCGAGCGCCCACCACCGCAGGGCGAGGTCGCGGTCGAGCTGCCGGTCGCGCACCGCCCGCGCGGTCGGCCGGACGATCCAGGTCAGCACGAAGCGGAGCAGGTGACGGCGTGCCCATCTGGCCTCGAACACCAGGCCGTTGCGGACGAAGTAGTAGCTCGCCAGCCGTCGCTCACGAGGGGCACGGAAGCTGCGCGAGACCTTGTGGGCGACGGTGACGTCGTGGTCGACCAGCAGCGTGACCCCGCGCGAGCGCGCCCGCACCGACCAGTCGCTGTCCTCGAAGATGAGGAAGAAACCCTCGTCGAAACCGCCGGTTCGGGCCCATACGTCACGGTGGGCCACCAGGGCGCAGCCGGTCAGCAGGTCGGTCTCGACCACCCCGGACCGCCCCGCGACCTCCGGCGGTTGCAGGTGCCGCGGCCAGCCGCGGTCGACGACGCCGCCGGCGAACCAGAGGCGGCCGTCGTCCTCGACGTCGATGCGCGGGCTCACGGCGGCCGAGGTGGCGTCCGGACGCGCGACGAGCGTGGCGACCAGCTCGCTGATCGCGCGGGGGGCCACGACGGTGTCGTTGTTGAGCACGGCCACGTGGGTGAACCCGTCGGCCAGGACCCGCTCGAGACCGGCGTTGTTGCCGCCGGCGTAGCCGAGGTTGGCGCCGGTGCGGATGACGACGTCGGCGAGGCCGCTGCGCTCGACACGGTCGGCGCTGTCGTCGGTCGAGCCGTTGTCGACGACGTAGCGGACCACGCCCAGATCGCCCGACGCCAGCGAGCACAGGCACGCGATCGTGTCGTCGCCGCCGTTCCAGTTCAGCACCACGACCGCGGTGGTCGCGTTCACGACGACGTCCACGCCGGGCGCGGGCCGTCGACCCGGGCGACCCGCAGGTGACGCGGGTGCGGGCGGCGGGGGACGGGGCTGCCGAGGGTCGTGAGCCAGGGGTGCCGGGTGCGGAACGCCCACCGGTCGATCGCGGCGTCCCAGTCGAAGTCGTGGGCGTGGCCGGACGAGCGGCCCTTGCGGCGCAGGGCTTCCTCGGGTCGGACCCAGGTGTAGTGCAGGACCGCGTCGGCCAGCGGCACGACCTCGTCGACCGGCGCGTCGGCCGCGTGCAGCGGGTCGGTGTTGCGGGTGCGCAGGTCGACCCGCCACAGCGGCGCGGACGTCTGCCGGGCCAGGGTCAGTTCGACGTCCGGACGCACGGCGAGCGGGCCGGGGTAGTGCGCCGAGCTGCGCCAGAAGCGGGTGCTCCCCTCGAGGTAGCGGTCGCCACCGAGCGACGCGTACAACCAGCGCGCGGGGTACTCCACCGCGCCCCGCCCCGCGGCTGCCGCATGATCCGTTGCACGCAACAACGATTCGACGTTCGGCAGGACCTCGTCGGTGTCGATCTGCAGCACCCAGTCGGCGTCGCCCGCGGCCGCGAGGCAGCTCTGCCGTTGCGCGTGCTCGTTGACCAGCGGCGGCACGTCGGTCGAGGAGAACGACCCGCTGGCCACGACAATCTTGCCGTCGACGTCCAGGTCGTGCACGACCGCGAGCAGCTCGTCGACCGGCAGGGCGCGGCCGGTCCAACTGCGGTGGTCACGGTCGAAGGACATCACCAGCCGGTCGACGACGTCGTAGTACGACCGGATGCTCTCGGCCAGGAACCAGGGTTCGGCGAGCATGACGTAGGCCGCGATCCGGCGCGTCACAGTGTCACCTCGTCGAGGCGCTCCGGGACCGGGGGCGGCACGGTGAGCGGGGCGCGCGTGAACACCAGCGTGAACACGGGCAGCAGCCGGCGGGGGGACGCCCCGATGATGGCGTCGGCGTCGGCGCGGCTGAGCCGGAGCGACGGCACCGCGGCCAACAGGACCAGCACCGACCCGGCCCCGACCGTCGCCGAGGCGGCCGCCGCCCACCACGATCCGTGCAGGGGCACGGCGGCGGCGGTGGCGAGAGCCGTGAGCGCCGGTGCGAGCAGCACGGCTCGTCCGGCACGGACCAACGCCCCGGCGGGCAGGCCGAGCCGGCGCGCCGCGACCCGGGCCACGAGCACGACGGACAGCACCTGGGCCAGCGCGCTCGCGGCGACCGCGCCCGCGAGACCGAGGAACGGCACGGTCGCGACCGCCACCGCGGCGTCGACCGTGAGGCAGACCAGGTTCACGCGCAGGACCTGGCCGGCGCCCCGGGTGGCGAGGGCGAACACCAGCACCGGGTGGGCGGTGGACTGCAGGCAGCTCACGACGCCCAGTACGAGCACCGCACCGCGGGCGCCCTCGAACGCGTCGCCGTAGACCAGGTCGACGACCGCCGCGGCCGGAGCGACGGCCACGGCCGCGGTCAGGGCGGCCAGTGTGGCGCTGACGCGGACGCCGCGGAGCACGGCGTCGGTCGCGAGGTGCGGGGCGGTCTCGACCAGTGCGGCGGCCGCGGGCAGCAGGGGGCCCATGACGCTGTCGATCGGCACGGTGAGCTGGGCCGCGAGCGCGGCGGCGACGGCGAACAGGCCGACGGCCGCGGCGTCGTGGAAGGCCGACAGGACGAACAGTTCGCTGCGCCCGAACACCGCGGCCGTGACCACGCTCCCGGCGCCGACCCCCCACGCGTAGCGGCGGAACCCCTCGGGCCAGCCGAACAGCGGGCCGGGCCGCAGCAGCGCGCGCCGGGTCGGGGTGTCGACCGCCAGCCAGGCGAGCGTCGGTGCGGCGAGCGCCGCCACGAGTTGCGCCGCGAACACCGTGGGGGCGACGTGGCTGGTGGTGGCCGCGCCGGCCAGTGCCGCCTGGGTGCCCAGCGTGACCACCAGCGAGATCCGGGCCGCGGTCGCGTTGCGCGCGGTCGCGGTGAGCACGACCGACGACGTCCCGAGCACCTGGGTGACGACGGCGGCGGCGACACCGCCGACCAGCACCGGCAGCGGGGCACCGCGCAGCAGGACCGCCGTGACCACGGCGACCGCAGGCGCCTCCACCATCACGTGGTAGGCCACGCAGCGCCGGACGAGGTCGGTCTCGGCGGCCCGGTCACCGCGGGCGTGCGCCGCGGCGAGCCACTGGACGGTGGCGTCGCTGACCCCGCTGTTGAGGACGATGACCACGATGGCGTAGACGCTGACCGACAGCGCCAGGTGGCCGTACCGCTGCGCCCCGAGGGCGTGGACGACGACGAGGTTGGCGGCGAAGGTCACCGGCAAGGTCAGCACCGCCGCCAGCACCGTCCACAGCGACCCGGAGACCACGTCGCGCTGGAGTCGGGCGCGGTACGCGCGGCCGTCAGCCCTCTCGGGCGGGCGGGTGTCACCCGGGGGGGACGTCACGGCCGGGGGTTGCGCCGCCACACCTGCCCCTTCCCTCGTTGCGATCGCGCCCACCGGCCGGTCAGGCGCTCAGCGGGGCCTCGAACGACTCCGAGCCGGGGGCGGTGGCGGTCGCCCGGTCGGACGCGCGGTGCGACACGCGGGCGGAGTCGAAGCGCGCCACCTCCGCGGGTGCGGCGAGCATCTCCTCACCGAGGTCGCGGATGCGGGCGCGGAACGCCGCCCGGGAGAACCGTGCCGCGTGCGCCTCGATCTGCTCGGAGTTCCACCGCTGGCGGTGCAACTCCCGGATGCCCTCGGCCACCGACGCGGCGTCGTCGTCGTCGACGAACACGCCGGTCAGTCCCTCGATGGTGCTGTCGAGGTACCCGCCGCGACGCACGGTGACGGTCGGGGTGCCGAACGCCTGGGCCTCGACCACGGTGAGCCCGAAGTCCTCGGCGGCGACGGCGACCAGCCCCGCGGCGTTCGCGTACAGCCACCGCAGGGTGGCGTCGTCGATGTCGGTGAGACCGGTGATCCGCGGGTGCTCGAGGCCGTCGGGGACGCCGCCGACCACGACGAGCCGCTGGTCCGGCAACGACGCGACGGCGCGGCAGACCGCCTCGGTGTTCTTGTAGCCGCGGGTGCGCCCGACCGTCAGCAGGAAGCCGGGCTCGAGGCCCTCGACCGGGGTGCGCGCACCGTCCGCGGCGAGGCCCGCGGCGGGGTGCAGCACCCGGGCCTGCCGGCCGTACGTGGCGGCGATGCGGCTCGCGACGACCGTGGAGTTCGCGACGTAGACGTCGGCGTCCTGCGCCGCGAGGACGTCGGAACGTCGCAGGCCGTGGGTGACGGCGACGAACGTCCTCCGCAGCCAGGCCGGGACGACGTGCAGGTAGTCGTGCGGCTGGTAGAGCCAGCGCGGGGGGTTGTGGCAGTAGACGATCTTCGGGGCGTCGGTGCGCACGCGGTGGGACCAGCCGCTGCTGCTGCACACGACCAGGTCCGCGTCGATGCGCACCCGGTCGAACGCACCGGCGAGGAACGGGAACGCGCGCCGGGGGTCACGGGCGAGGAAGGGCAGCCGGTCCGGCCACAGCGTCCGCACCTCGTGCTCCGCGAACTCGGGGTAGGTGGCGTCGGCCTGGTAGCACGAGGTCACGACCGTGGCGCCCGGGTAGGCGTCGAGCAGGTCCAGGACGACGCGTTCCGCCCCGCCGCGCTGGGTCAGGTAGTCGTGGACGATGACCACCCGGCTTGGCGTCGTGTGCACGGTGTTAAGTCTAGGTGAGATGAGAAGATCCGCTATCTACTCACGCAGACTAAACGTAGGAAGAGATCGGACACGCGGACTCGGCGCGACAGCAGGGCCGGTTCCGCCCAGACTGCGGACGTGCCCCCGCACCCCGCCGGTGACGCACCCGTCGTCCTCCGGTTCTTCCACGCCGCGCGCGACCCGGACCACCGGGCCCGCGACCGGGCGCTGGCGGCGCTCGGTGTGCGGGTCGTCCTCGTGGTCCCGGACCGCTGGCCCGGCGGCGGCGACACCGGTACGGCCGAACCGTTCGAGGTCGTCGAACTGCCGGTGCTGCGACCGGGCAACGTCAACAACCACCGCTTCCGGGACCCCGACGCCCTGCGCCGGGTGCTCGACCGGGTGCGTCCGGACCTGGTCGACGTCCAGGCCGAGCCGTTCGGAGCGGTCACCCACCAGGTGCTGTCGGTGCTCGACGCCGGGCAGACGGTCGTCGGGTACACGGCCCAGAACATCGACAAGCGCTTCCCGCCGCCGTTCGCCGGCTGGGAACGCGCGGCGCTGCGCCGGCTCGACGGTCTGTACCCGTGCAGCCGGCAGGCGGCGAGCGTGGCCCGCGGCAAGGGCTTCGCCGGCCCGGTGCGGGTGCTGCCGTACGGCGTCGAGCCCACGACGATGCACGCGGGCGGGCAGCGCCACGACGACGACGTCTTCGTGCTCGGGCTCGCCGGGCGCCTGGTGCCCGAGAAGGGACTCGCCGCGGCCGTCCGGGCCCTCGCCGTGTCGCACCGGGTGCGGCCCAGCCGGCTGGAGGTCGTCGGAGAGGGACCGGAGGCCGCCACCGCGCAGGCCCTCGCCCGCGAGCTCGGCGTGGCCGACCGCCTGGACCTGATCGGGTGGACCGACGCCGCGGGGATCGCCGCCCGGTACCGCTCGTGGCACGTCACGCTCGTCCCGAGCCGCGCCACCGAGACCTGGGTCGAGCAGTTCGGCCGGGTCGTCGGTGAGGCGCACGCCTGCGGGTCGGTGGTGGCGGCCGCGGCGAGCGGCAGCCTGCCCGAGGTCGTCGGCGCGGAGGGGGTGCTCACCCCCGAGTACGACGACGCCGCCTTCGCCGCGGCCGTCGGCGACCTCGCGGCCGACGCCGGGCGGTGGACGACGCTCCGCTCGGCCGGCCTGGGTCGCACCGTCACCTGGGACGCGCTGGCCCGCGACCAGCTCGCCTTCTACGAGACCGCCCTGGCCGGCACCGCCCCGACCGCGGCGGTGGGCCGGGCCGCGGCCACCGCCGAGTTCGGGGCACCGGCCCGGATCGGCGGCAACCCGCGGCCGTTCGCGCTGCCGGTGCTGCGGCGCGACGTCCCGGCCACCCGGGCCTTGGGCGCGGTGGTCGACGTGGGTGTCGGCGCGCTCGACCGGGTGCGCGGGCGACGGTGACCCACCGGCTGGTCGGCACCGGCTACGGCGTGGTGGTCGGGCTCGAGGTCGCGGACGCGGCGCTGGCGGCCGTCACCGCCCGACTGCCGTTCTGGTGGAGGCCGACCGGTGCCGAACCCGACGCGGTCTTCCGGGTCGACGACCCGGCCGACACGCGCGACGTGCTCGCCGAGCTCCAGCTGTTCGTGGCCGAGCACGCCGAGGACCTCGTGTTCGTGCACGCCGGGGTGGTGGCGGTCGGCGGTCGGGCCCTGCTGCTGCCCGGACGGTCGCACGCGGGCAAGTCGACGCTGGTCGCGGCGCTGCTCGAGGCGGGGGCGACCTACGGCTCCGACGAGTACGCCCCGCTCACGCCCGACGGCCGGGTGCTCCCGTACCCGCGTCCGCTGACGATGCGCACGCCCGACGGCCGGGTGGACCGCCCCGTCGCCGGGCCGCTGCCGGACGGGCCGCTCCCGGTCGGTGCCGTGGCGGTGCTGCGGTACGAGGCCGCCGCGGTGCACGGGTGTGGCTGGTCGGTGGTCCCGCCCGCCGAGGCCGTCCTGCACCTGCTCGACAACACGGTGTGCGCCCGCTCGCGCCCCGAGGACGCGCTGGTCGCGGTGGTTGCCGTGGCCGAGGGCGCGCCCGCGGCGGTGGGTGTCCGGCCCGATGCCGTGGAGGTCGTCCGTCCGCTGCTGGAGCTGCTCGCGTCAGCGCGATGAGGTGCGCTGCGCCCGGGCCAGGGCCCGGGCGGCGGGGACCAGGGTGCGACCGAGGCCGGTCCACCGGCGGACGTGGGCGTGGACCAGGGCCAGGCGGCCCTCGGCCGCCGCCGGGTCCAGGTGGGTCATGAACCCGCGGCTGGGCACGAGCTCCGCCCAGAGCAGACCCGGCCGACGGCGCAGCGGGGCCTCCACGATCCGCAGCAGCCCGCGGGCCGCGGGCGGTGCGGCGGCGTCGGCCAGGA
>NZ_JBTJEQ010000046.1:0-37551 GCF_054456675.1 Jatrophihabitans sp. YIM 134969 | reverse complement strand
GGGCCGGGCGCTCACGCCGGGTGCGCGCCGCCTCGGCAGCCGCCGCGGCCTCACGCTCGGCGCGGGTGCCGCCGGCGACCTCGCCCTTGTAGATCCAGACCTTCACGCCGATGCGGCCGAAGGTGGTGCGGGCCTCGTAGAAGCCGTAGTCGATGTTCGCGCGCAGCGTGTGCAGCGGGACGCGACCCTCGCGGTAGAACTCCGAGCGGCTCATCTCGGCGCCGCCGAGGCGACCGCCGCACTGGACCCGGATGCCCTTGACCCCGGGCGCCTTGAGCGTCGACTGCATCGACTTGCGCATCGCGCGGCGGAAGCTCACGCGGTTGGAGAGCTGCTCCGCGACACCCTGGGCGACGAGCTGGGCGTCGGACTCGGGGTTCTTGACCTCGAGGATGTTGAGCTGGACCTGCTTGCCGGTGAGCTTCTCGAGGTCGCCGCGGATGCGGTCGGCCTCGGCGCCGCGGCGGCCGATGACGATGCCCGGACGCGCGGTGTGGATGTCGACGCGCACACGGTCGCGGGTGCGCTCGATCTCGACCTTCGCGATGCCGGCGCGCTCCATGCCCTTGGACATGAGCTTGCGGATCGCGACGTCCTCGCCGACGTAGTCCTTGTAGAGCTTGTCGGCGTACCAACGGCTCTTCCAGTCGGTGGTGATGCCGAGTCGGAACCCGTGCGGGTTGACCTTCTGTCCCATCAGCGGGCCCGTCCCTTCTTCGTGTCGGTGCGCTCCACGCTCTCCACCTCGATGGTGATGTGGCTCGTGCGCTTGTTGATGCGGTACGCGCGACCCTGCGCCCGCGGCCGGAACCGCTTGAGGGTCGGGCCTTCGTCGACGTAGGCGGCGGACACGAACAGCGTCTCGGGGTCGAGACCGTTGTTGTGCTCGGCGTTGGCGATCGCGCTCGCGAGCACCTTGCCCACCTGCTCGGCCGCGGCCTGCGGCGCGAACTGCAGAACCGACTGCGCCTGCCGGGCGGGCAGGTTGCGGATGAGCTCGATGACGCGGCGCGCCTTCATCGGCGTGACCCGCACGTAGGTGGCCCGCGCGAAAGCGGTCCGGACCTCGTCCGTGCTGGCTCGGTTGCCGAGGCTTGGGGATGACATCTGGAGCGTGTCCTCTTCTGTCTACGTCTCGACCGATCGGGTGCGCGCGGCGTCAGCCGCGGCGCGCCCGCCGGTCGTCCTTGATGTGGCCGCGGAAGGTGCGGGTCGGCGCGAACTCGCCGAGCTTGTGGCCGACCATGCCCTCGGTGACGAACACCGGGACGTGCTTGCGGCCGTCGTGCACGGCGATGGTGTGGCCGAGCATGTCGGGGATGATCGTCGAACGCCGCGACCAGGTCTTGATGACGGCCTTCGAGTTCTTCTCGTTCGCGACGTCGACCTTCTTGAGAAGGTGGTCGTCGACGAACGGACCCTTCTTCAACGAACGGGGCATGTCCTACCTACCTCAGCGCTTCTTGTTGGTGCGGCGACGCCGCACGATCATGGCGTCACTGGCCTTGCCGCGCTTGCGGGTGCGGCCCTCGGGCTTGCCGTTGGGGTTGACCGGGTGGCGACCACCGGAGGTCTTGCCCTCGCCACCACCGTGCGGGTGGTCGACCGGGTTCATCGCGACACCGCGGACGGAGGGGCGCTTGCCCTTCCACCGCATGCGGCCGGCCTTGCCCCAGTTGATGTTGCTCTGCTCGGCGTTGCCGACCTCGCCGACCGTGGCGCGGCAGCGCACGTCGACGTTGCGGACCTCGCCCGAGGGCAGGCGCAGCTGGGCGTACGGACCGTCCTTGGCCACGAGCTGGACGCTCGCGCCGGCGGAACGGGCCATCTTCGCCCCGCCACCGGGCCGCAGCTCGATGGCGTGCACGGTGGTACCGACCGGGATGTTGCGCAGCGGCAGGTTGTTGCCGGGCTTGATGTCAGCCCGCGGGCCGTTCTCGATCTGGTCGCCCTGCTTCAGCGACCGCGGCGCGATGATGTAGCGCTTCTCGCCGTCGGCGTAGTGCAGCAGCGCGATGCGCGCGGTGCGGTTGGGGTCGTACTCGATGTGCGCGACCTTGGCCGGCACGCCGTCCTTGTCCGCCCGGCGGAAGTCGATGAGCCGGTAGGCGCGCTTGTGCCCACCACCCTGGTGACGGGTGGTGATCCGACCGGAGTTGTTGCGGCCGCCCTTGTTGTGCAGCGGGCGGACGAGCGACTTCTCGGGCTCGCTGCGGGTGACCTCGGCGAAGTCGGCGACGCTCGAGCCACGACGGCCCGGGGTCGTCGGCTTGTAGTTGCGGATAGCCATGGTTGTCCAGTCCCTCAGTTCCCGAAGACGTCGATACGGTCGCCGTCACGCAGGGTGACGATGGCGCGCTTGATCGCCTTGCGACGGCCGAACCCACCGCGGGTGCGCTTGCGCTTGCCCGCGCGGTTCAGGGTGTTCACGTCGGTGACCTTGACCGAGAACACCTTCTCCACGGCGATCTTGATCTGGGTCTTGTTGGCGTCCGGGTGCACCTCGAACGTGTACTTGTTCGCGTCGAGGAGCCCGTAGCTCTTCTCCGAGATGACCGGAGCGAGCAGGACGTCGCGGTGGTCGTCGAACATCAGACGGTCTCCTCGGTCTCGCTGCTGGTGGCCGAGGCGGTCGCGGACTTGCCCTTCGGCGGTCCGGCGACGAACGACTCCAGCGCGGCGGTGGTGAACACGACCTGGTCGCTGACCAGCACGTCGTACGTGTTGAGCTGGTCGGCGTAGATCAGGTGGGCGGCCGCGGCGTTGCGCAGGCTCTTCCAGGTGCCGGCCTCGGTGCGGTCGACCACGAGCAGGACCTTGCCCTGCTCCACGACCGACGCCAGGTTGGCCACGGCGTCGCGGGTCGAGGGCGTCTCGCCCGTGACCAGGCCGGTGACGACCTTGACGCGCTCCTCGCGGGCCCGGTCCGAGAGGGCGCCGCGCAGGGCGGCGGCCTTCATCTTCTTCGGGGTCCGCTGGGCGTAGTCACGCGGCACGGGGCCGTGCACGACGCCACCGCCGGCGAACTGCGGCGCACGGGTCGAACCCTGACGGGCGCGGCCGGTGCCCTTCTGGCGGTAGGGCTTCTTGCCGCCACCACGCACCTCGCCGCGGCCCTTGACCGCGTGGGTGCCCTGGCGGGCGGCGGCGAGCTGGGCCGTGACGACCTGGTGGATGAGCGCGACGTTGGTCTGCGCGTCGAAGATCTCCGAGGGGAGATCGACCGTGGTGGCCTTCGCGTCGGCGTCGAGCGGGTTGCTGACCGTCACGGTCAGGTGCTCGGCGGCGTCGCTCTTCTTGAGGTCTGCGGTGGCGGCCATCAGGCGGTGCCTCCCTTCGCGGCGGTGCGGACGACGAGCAGCGCACCCTTGGGGCCGGGGACGGCACCCTTGAGCAGCAGCAGGCCGCGCTCGGTGTCGACCTTGTGGACCCGCAGGCCCGCGGTCGTCTGCTGGGCGTGGCCCATGCGGCCCGCCATGCGGGTGCCCTTGAAGACGCGACCCGGGGTCGAGCAGCCGCCGATGGAACCCGGCGAGCGGTGCTTGCGCTGGACGCCGTGGCCCGCGCCGAGGCCGCGGAAGCCGTGACGCTTCATGACGCCCGCGGTGCCCTTGCCCTTGGTGGTGCCGGTGACGTCGACGAGCGCGCCGTCGGCGAACACGTCGGGGCCGAGCTCCTGGCCGACCTCGTACTCACCGGCGAGCGAGGTGCGCAGCTCGACCAGGTGGCGACGGGGCGTGACGTCGGCGGCCTTGAAGTGGCCGGCGACCGGCTTGGTCACCTTGCGGGGGTCGATCTCGCCGTAGCCGAGCTGCACGGCCTCGTAGCCGTCGCGCTCGGGGGTGCGGACCTGCGTCACCACGCACGGGCCGGCCTTGACGACCGTCACCGGGACGACGCGGTTGTTCTCGTCGAACACCTGCGTCATGCCGAGCTTCTCGCCCAGCACCGCGCGGTACGGGTACGAGACCCCGCTGGGGTTCTTCGGGCGGGCGCCCAACGTTCCTGTCATCGTCTGCTCTCTCGCTGTCTACGTCTGTTCGCTGGCTGTCGTCGACTCGTCAGATCACTGGATGTTGACGTCGACGCTCGCCGGCAGGTCGATGCGCATGAGCGCGTCGACGGTCTTCGGCGTGGGGTCGAGGATGTCGATCAGACGCTTGTGCGTCCGCATCTCGAAGTGCTCCCGGCTGTCCTTGTACTTGTGGGGCGACCGGATGACGCAGTAGATGTTCTTCTCGGTCGGCAGCGGCACGGGGCCGACGACCTGCGCGCCCGTCCGGGTCACGGTGTCGACGATCTTGCGCGCACTGGCGTCGATGGCTTCGTGGTCGTAGGCCTTGAGCCGGATGCGGATCTTCTGTCCCGCCATGGGTCTGTCACCTTCGCTGTGGTCTGTGTCGTGCAGCCGTGTCGCGTACTGCAGGTTCGGTCTCGCCCCGGTTCTCGTTCTCCGGGAGAGCGGTGGAGCATCGTGCGTGGGCGGTGGCCGGGAGGATCAGGCCTCCCGGCCACCGCCGTCGATCACTTGACGATCTTGGTGACGCGACCCGCACCCACGGTGCGGCCACCCTCACGGATGGCGAACCGCAGGCCGTCCTCCATGGCGATCGGCTGGATCAGCTCGACCGACATCTCGGTGTTGTCGCCCGGCATGACCATCTCGGTGCCCTCGGGGAGGGTCACGACGCCGGTCACGTCGGTGGTGCGGAAGTAGAACTGCGGGCGGTAGTTGTTGAAGAACGGCGTGTGCCGGCCGCCCTCGTCCTTCGAGAGGATGTAGACGTTCGCCTCGAAGTTCGTGTGCGGCGTCGAGGTGCCCGGCTTGATGACGACCTGGCCGCGCTCGACGTCCTCACGCTTGATGCCGCGCAGGAGCAGACCGACGTTCTCGCCCGCCTGGCCCTCGTCGAGCAGCTTGCGGAACATCTCGATGCCGGTGACCGTGGTCGTCTGCTTGTCGGGGCGGATGCCCACGATGTCGACGGTCTCGTTCACCTTGAGGATGCCGCGCTCGATACGGCCGGTGACGACCGTGCCGCGACCGGTGATCGTGAAGACGTCCTCGATCGGCATGAGGAACGGCTTCTCGGTCTCACGCTCGGGCTGCGGGATGGCCTCGTCGACCGCGTTCATGAGCTCGAGGACCTTCTCGGCCCACTCGGGGTCACCCTCGAGCGCCTTGAGCGCCGAGACGCGGACGATCGGAGCGTCGTCGCCGGGGAACTCGTACTGGTTGAGCAGCTCGCGGACCTCGAGCTCGACGAGCTCCAGGATCTCCTCGTCGTCGACCATGTCGGCCTTGTTGAGGGCGACCACGATGTAGGGGACGCCGACCTGGCGGGCCAGGAGCACGTGCTCCTTGGTCTGCGGCATCGGGCCGTCGGTGGCGGCCACGACCAGGATCGCGCCGTCCATCTGGGCCGCGCCGGTGATCATGTTCTTGATGTAGTCGGCGTGACCGGGGCAGTCGACGTGCGCGTAGTGACGCTGCTCGGTCTGGTACTCGATGTGCGCGATCGAGATCGTGATGCCGCGCTGACGCTCTTCCGGCGCCTTGTCGATCATGTCGAACGCCTGGGTGTCAGGGTTCAGCGCCGGGTACTTGTCGTGCAGGGTGCGCGAGATCGCCGCGGTCAGGGTCGTCTTGCCGTGGTCGATGTGACCGATGGTGCCGATGTTGACGTGCGGCTTGCTGCGCTCGAACTTGGCCTTCGCCACTTCCGATTCCTTTCGAGAGGTCGTGCTGCGATGTCTGTGGGGAGGAGCTTGCGGATCTAGCGGGTCGTGCTGGTCACTCGCCGTTCGCCTTGGCGATGATCTCCTTGGCGACGTTCGAGGGGACCTCGGCGTAACTGTCGAACTGCATGGAGTAGTTCGCCCGGCCCTGCGTCTTGCTGCGCAGGTCACCGACGTAGCCGAACATCTCCGACAGCGGGACGAGCGCCTTCACGACACGGATCCCGTTGCGCTCCTCCATGGCCTGGATCTGGCCACGGCGGGAGTTGAGGTCGCCGATGACGTCGCCCATGTTCTCCTCGGGCGTGGTGACCTCGACGGCCATCATCGGCTCGAGCAGAGCGGGGTCCGCCTTGCGGGCGGCGTTCTTGAACGCGATCGAACCCGCGATCTTGAACGCCATCTCCGAGGAGTCGACCTCGTGGTAGCCACCGTCGAGCAGCGTCATCTTGACGCCGACCAGCGGGTAGCCCGCGAGGATGCCGTACTGCATGGCGTCCTGCGCGCCGGCGTCGACCGAGGGGATGAACTCCTTCGGGATGCGACCACCGGAGACCGCGTTGACGAACTCGTAGCTCGGGCCGTCGTTGCTCATGTCCAGGGGTTCGACCTTGATCTGGACCTTCGCGAACTGGCCGGAGCCACCCGTCTGCTTCTTGTGGGTGTAGTCCTCGCGCTCGACGACCCGACGGATCGTCTCGCGGTAGGCCACCTGCGGCTTGCCGACGTTGGCCTCGACGTGGAACTCGCGCTTCATCCGGTCGACGAGGATCTCCAGGTGGAGTTCGCCCATCCCCTTGATGATGGTCTGGCCGGTCTCCTCGTCGTTCTGGACCTGGAACGTCGGGTCCTCCTCGGCGAGCTTCTGGATCGCGACGCCGAGCTTCTCCTGGTCGGACTTGGTCTTGGGCTCGATGGCCACGTTGATGACCGGGTCCGGGAACGTCATCGACTCGAGCACGACCGGCTTCTGCGCGTCGGCCAGGGTGTCACCCGTGGTCGTCTGCTTCAGGCCCGCGACGGCGATGATGTCGCCGGCCGACGCCGTGCTCAGCTCGTCACGCTTGTTCGCGTGCATCTGGTAGATCTTGCCGACCCGCTCCTTGCGGTCCTTGGTCGAGTTCAGGACCTGCGAACCCTGGACCAAGGTGCCGGAGTAGATGCGGACGAACGTGAGCTTGCCGAGGTGCTGGTCGGTGGCGATCTTGAACGCCAGGGCCGACAGCGGCTCCGAGGTGTCGGGCTCGCGGCTGGCCTCGGTCGAGCCGTCCATCAGCGTGCCGTGCACCGCGCCGACGTCGAGCGGCGAGGGCAGGTAGTCGATGACGGCGTCGAGCATGGGCTGGACGCCCTTGTTCTTGAACGCCGAACCGGTGAGCACCGGGTTGATGAGGTCGGCCAGGGTGGCGCGACGGATCGCGGCCTTGAGCTCGGCCACCGGGATGTCCTCGCCGTCGAGGAACTTCTCCGCGATGGAGTCGTCGACGTCGGCGAGGGTCTCCAGCAGCGTCTCGCGCCACTGGGCGGCCTGGTCGGCGAGCTCGGCCGGGATCTCCTCGACCGCGTAGTCCTCACCGAGCTTGGTCTCGCCGCGCCAGGTGAGGGCGCGCATCTCGACCAGGTCGACGACGCCGATGAAGTCCGACTCGTTGCCGATCGGGATCTGCAGCACGGCCGTGTTGGAGTTCAGCCGCTCCTTCATCATGTCGACGCAGCGGAAGAAGTCCGCACCGGTGCGGTCGAGCTTGTTGACGAAGCACATGCGCGGCACGTGGTACTTGTCGGCCTGGCGCCAGACCGTCTCGGTCTGCGGCTCGACACCCGCGACACCGTCGTAGACCGCGACCGCGCCGTCGAGGACGCGGAGCGAGCGCTCCACCTCGACGGTGAAGTCGACGTGCCCGGGGGTGTCGATGATGTTGATGGTGTGGTTCTTCCAGGTGCACTTCGTCGCGGCGGACGTGATGGTGATGCCGCGCTCCTGCTCCTGCTCCATCCAGTCCATCGTGGCGTTGCCGTCGTGGACTTCGCCGATCTTGTAGTTGATGCCGGTGTAGAAGAGGATGCGCTCGGTCGTGGTGGTCTTGCCGGCGTCGATGTGCGCCATGATGCCGATGTTGCGGACGGACGCGAGCGAGGCGTTGTCAGCCATGGTGGGTGTTCACACCCTCTCTGTCAGAAGTTCGTGCGGGCGGTTCGAGGATCGCTCTCCCCACCCAGGGGATTACCAGCGGTAGTGGGCGAAGGCCTTGTTCGACTCGGCCATCTTGTGCGTGTCCTCGCGGCGCTTGACGCTCGCGCCGAGGCCGTTGCTGGCGTCGAGGAGCTCGTTCATCAGCCGCTCGGTCATCGTCTTCTCGCGGCGGGCGCGGGAGTACATGATCAGCCAGCGCAGGGCGAGCGTGGTGCTGCGGCCGGGGCGGACGTCGATCGGCACCTGGTAGGTGGCGCCACCGACGCGGCGGCTCTTGACCTCGATCGACGGCTTGACGTTGTCCAGCGCGCGCTTGAGGGTGACGACCGGGTCGGTGCCGTTCTTCTCGCGGCAGCCCTCGAGAGCGTCGTAGACGGTGCGCTCGGCGAGCGACTTCTTGCCCGACAGCAGCACCTTGTTCACCAGCTGGGTGACGAGCGGCGAGCCGTAGACGGGGTCGACGACGAGCGGACGCTTCGGAGCGGGTCCCTTGCGGGGCATGTCAGCTCTTCTCCTTCTTCGCGCCGTAGCGGCTGCGCGACTGCTTGCGGTTGCGGACGCCCTGGGTGTCGAGCGAGCCACGGATGATCTTGTAGCGGACGCCGGGGAGGTCCTTCACCCGACCGCCGCGGACGAGCACGATCGAGTGCTCCTGGAGGTTGTGACCCACACCGGGGATGTAGGCGGTGACCTCGACCCCGCTGGTCAGCTTCACGCGGGCGACCTTGCGCAGCGCCGAGTTCGGCTTCTTGGGGGTGGTCGTGTAGACGCGAGTGCACACCCCACGACGCTGGGGCGACCCCTTGAGAGCCGGGGTCTTCGTCTTCTCGATCTTGTCCTGCCGACCCTTGCGGACCAGCTGATTGATCGTGGGCATGCGGCCTACGTTCTCCCTGTCGATGTGTTCAGCACGAACTGTTCGTCCCGCCCGGCGACCCCGGTGTCCGACTCGCCCGGTCCACGGGGTCGGGCGTGTCGCGCCCTGTCCCCGCGGCGAGGCTCCGACGGATTCCTCCGCCGGATCGGTCACCCGGATCTCCTGCTGCGCCACGCCGGACCCCCGGCCTCCCCAGCGTTTCCGGGGCCTGTGACAGCCTGACCGGACCTGCGGGCGCCGGGCGCCCGAGGTGCGGGCGCGCGGATGCGCCCAGATCTCTCCGGGCACGAGGCTCCACTCTACGCAGTCGCCTGCGGAGGCGCAAAGACGGGGGTCAGGAGCGCCCGGAGACCCCCCTCACGCCACCCCGTCCGCCCGCTCGCGGCCCACCCGGCCGCCGCTCGCACCCCCGGCCGGCCGTTCGGGCGGCGCGGGCTCGGCGTCGGAGCGGTCGACGACCAGGAGGCGGGGTTCCGGTCGTTCCGCCGGGCGGCCTGGGACCACGAGGTCGGGTCAGGTCACCGATCAGCCGGCGGGGCCGAGCCAGGTGTCGAGGAGGTCGGGCAGGCCGAGGGGGTACACGGTGTCGGCGGTGGTGGCGAGGTCGGCGCGGGTCCACCAGCGCTGCTCGACGACGGTGCGCAGCTCGAGGTCGGTCCAGCCGGAGCGGTCGGGGGCGACGTCGTCACCCTCGACGTCGAGGGCGGCGAGGTAGAACCGCTCGCTCTGCTCCACCGTCAGGCCGTCGAACGCGAAGGCGGCGGCGGGGCGTTCCCAGACCGGGCCGACGAGCCGGCCCTCGACGGCCAAGCCCGCTTCCTCGCGGACCTCCCGCACGGCGGCCTCGGCGTACGTCTCCCCCGCCTCGGCGCCGCCGCCGGGGGTGAACCACCAGGTGCCGGCGTCCGGACGGGCCGGGTCGCCGCCCCGGAACAGCAGCACCCGGCCCTGCCGGTCGAGCACGACCACCCGGGCGGCCCGACGGCGCAGCACGCCGTCGGGGCCGGGGACGTCACCGGTCAGCTCGTCGCCCGGCCGGCCCGGGCCCGGAGCCGCCGGTGCGCCTCCGGGAGAACTCAGCCCTGCTCCCGCATCGCCCGCAGGCCCTGCTTGAGCGACCCCATCGTGGCGAGGACGGCGGTGGGCTCGTAGCCGCAGTGGGCCATGCAGTTGTTGCACCGCTCGTCACGGCCGCGGCCGTACTTGCTCCAGTCGGTCTTCTCGATCAGGTCCTTGTAGGTGCGCGCGTAGCCGTCGTCCATGAGGTAGCACGGACGCTGCCAACCCAGCAGCGAGTACGACGGGATGCCCCACGCGGTGCACTCGTAGTCGACCTTGCCCTCGAGGAAGTCGAGGAACAGCGGCGAGTGGTTGAGCCGCCACTTCTTGCGGTTGCCGTTCGCGAAGGCCTTGGTGAACAGCTCGCGGGTCTCGGTCACGCCGAGGAAGTGGTCCTGGTCCGGCGCCTTCTCGTAGGCGTACGCCGGGCTGATCATCATCGAGTCGACCTTGACCTCGTCGTTGAGGAAGTTCAGCACGTCGATGATGGTCTGCGGGGTGTCGGTGTTGAAGAAGGTCGAGTTCGTGGTGACCCGGAAACCCTTCTCCTTGAGGAACTTGATGGCGGCGACGGCTTCGTCGAACACGCCCTCCTTGGCCACCGACTCGTCGTGGCGCTCCTGCAGGCCGTCGACGTGGATCGCGAACGAGAAGTACGGGGACGGCTTGAAGTCGAACTTGTCGAAGCGCTTGCGCACCAGCTCGGCGTTCGTGCAGAGGTAGACGTACTTCTTGCGCTTGACCAGCTCGTTGACCATCTCGTCGATCTGCGGGTGCATCAGCGGTTCGCCGCCCGCGATCGAGACCATGGGGGCGCCGCACTCCTCCATCGCGGCGACCGCACGTTCGACCGGCATCCGCTGCCGCAGGAGGTTCGCGGGCTGCTGGATCTTGCCGCAACCGTTGCACTTGAGGTTGCAGGCGAACAACGGTTCCAGCTCGACGATCAGCGGGAACTTCTCGTTGCGCTTGATGTACTTCTGCGTGAACAGGTACGCGCCCATGCGCATCCCCTGCCGAAGCGCCAGTGCCATTGACGTAGACCTTTCCCTTGCCCTCTAGATCGACCGCGGCAGGGAGAACCGGATGTCCTCGCGTGCCACGACGCGTTCTTCGACCTCGACCGGACCGAGCGCGCGCAACGTCGCGACCACTTCGTCGACGAGGTGCGGAGGTGCTGAAGCACCGGCTGTGAGCCCGACGGTACCCGCCCCCGCGATCCACTCGGGGCGGATGGAATCGGCGTCCTCGACGAGGTACGCGGGCGGTCCCTCACGCTCCGCGACCTCGACGAGACGCACGGAGTTCGACGAGTTCGCCGAGCCCAGGACGAGCACGACGTCGCTCTCGCGGGCCACCGTGCGCACGGCCTGCTGGCGGTTGGTCGTGGCGTAACAGATGTCGTCCGACGGCGGCTCGGCGAGCGCGGGGAACCGGGCGCGCAGGACGTCGACGACGGCCGCCGCCTCGTCGACCGCGAGGGTGGTCTGCATGAGGTAACTGACCTTCGACGGGTCGGGGACCTCGACGGTCGCCGCGGCCGCGGCGTCCTGGACCAGGGTGATCCGACCGGGCGCGTGGCCGAGCGTCCCCTCGGTCTCGTCGTGGTGGTCGTGGCCGATGAACAGCACGGTGTCGTCGCGGGCGACGAACCGCTTGGCCTCGGCGTGCACCTTCGACACCAGCGGGCAGGTGGCGTCGACGACGACCAGCCCGCGGGACTCGGCGTCGGCCCGGACGGCCGGCGCGACCCCGTGCGCCGAGAGCACGACGGCGGTGTCTTGCGGCAGGTTCTCCGGCAGGTCGGTGAGCTCGTCGACGAACACCGCACCGCGGGCGCGCAGGTCGTCGACGACGTGCTGGTTGTGCACGATCTGCCGGCGGACGTAAACGGGGTGCGGGTGGGTCCGCAACGCCCGTTCGACGATCTCGATGGCCCGGTCGACCCCGGCGCAGAACGACCGCGGGCCGGCGAGCAGGGCAGTACGGGGGCGCGCCAGCTGCCCCCAGTCGGCGAGTAGCGGACCGATGCGTCGCAGGGTGGCGAGTGCCCGAGCGCCGGCGGGGACCGTGGCGAACCGGCCGATCGGCGTGTGCGCGGTGTCGACGACCACGCGCACCACCGCGACCGGCTGCATCCCGCGCCGCAACGCCTCGCGCACCAGCGGGGCCGACTCCATGTCCACGGCTGCCGCGCCCGTGGCCGCGAGCTCGGTCCGGCACCCGGTGACGACGTGGTCGGTGGTGAGGACCGGGGCGTGGTGCACGGTCAGACCGGCCGCCCGCAACGCGGCGACCAGCGGGGCGGCACCGGGTAGCACGACCGAGCCCTCGGAATCGCGGACCTCGCTGGCGACGACGACGTCCCCGGACTCGACGTCGGCCGCGAGTCCCCCGGCCACACCCGCGACGACCATCGCGGTCGGGGGCGGGGCGGCGTCGGGCCAGTCCTCGACGAACCGTTGCACCCGTTCTGGACCCATGCCGCACCGGACGACGAGCGCGCCGGGGACACGGTCACGCAGGGCGAGCCACTCGGTCCGCAGGGCGGTCACGACCAGCAGGCGGGGATCGTTGCTCACTGCAACCGACCGATCGCGGCGAGCGGGAACACGATCCGGTACATCTCGTAGTTGATGTAGAAGTCGCCGGGAAAACCCGTGCCGGTGAACAGGTCCTCGGCCCAGCTGCCGTCGGCGCCCTGGGTGTCGGCGAGCCAGGCGAGGGCCCGCCGGGTCGGCTCGCCGGTCTCGCCCGCGGCGTGCAGCGCCAGCAGCGCCCAGGCCGTCTGCGAGGCGGTCGACGTGCCCCGCCCGATCCAGGCCGGGTCGTCGTAGGAGCGCAGGTCCTCACCCCAGCCGCCGTCGGGGTTCTGGTGCGTGAGCAGCCACGCGACCGCGCGCCGGATCGGCGCGCTGTCGGGCGAGGTGCCCGCCGCCACCAACGCGGGTACGGCCGCGCCGGTGCCGTAGACGTGGTTGACGCCCCAGCGGCCGAACCAGGAGCCGTCGGCCTCCTGGTGCTCGAGCAGCCACCGCCGGGCGTCGCCCGCGGGACGGCCGCCCGCCTCACCGAGCGCGGCGTACATCTCCAGCACGTGGGCGGTGACGTCCGCGCTCGGGGGGTCGGTGACGGCGCCGAAGTCCGAGAACGGGAGCTTGGCGATGAGGGTGCTGGTGTTGTCGGCGTCGAACGCGCCCCAGCCGCCGTCACGCTCGGTCTGCATGCCGGTGACCCACCGGGCGCCGCGGGCGATGGCGTCGCGGATCTCGGCGTCGCGCTCCGGGCGGGCCCCGAGCACGCGGTGCAGGGCGAGGACGACCTCGGCGGTGTCGTCGATGTCGGGGTAGAGGTCGTTGGCGAACTCGAACGCCCAGCCGCCGGGCTCGAGCCCCGGCCGGCGCACCGACCAGTCGCCGCGGACGCGCACCTCCTCGCCGAGCAGCCAGTCGACGGCCTGGTTCACGGCCGGGTCGTCGGCCGGCACCCCGGCGTCGAGCAGCCCGATCACGGCGAGCGCGGTGTCCCACACCGGCGACTGGCAGGCCTCGAGCCGGCGCACCTCGCCGTCGGGGCCGCTCTCACGCACGAGGAAGCCCTCCAGACCGGCGATCGCGGCCTTGAGCACGGGGTGGTCGAGCGGGTAGCCGAGCAGGTGCAGGGCGAGGATCGAGTACACCCACGGCGGTTGGATGCCGCCCCAGCCGCCGTCGGCCTCCTGGCGGGCGATGATCCACTCGGCGGCGCGGCGGAACGCGGTCTGCCGGCCGAACTGGATCGGCGAGCGCTGGTAGGTCTTGAGCGCACGGTCGAGCGCCTCGAACCCGGTCACGACGAGGCGGTCACGGCGGTTGGTCGGGGCGGGCTTGGCGCGCGGGCGGGTGTGGGTCCGCAGCTCGACGAGCGTGAACGGCAGCGGTCGCACCGGCTGCAGCGTGGCGACGACGGTGATGGGGACGACGGTCTGGCGCGCCCAGCAGGCCCAGTCGTACACGTTGAGGGGCACCCACGAGGGCAGGAGCACCAGTTCCGGCGGCATGGCGGGCAGGTCGTCCCAGGCCCACTCACCGAACAACGCCAGCCAGATCCGCGTGAACACCCGGCTGGCCTCGAGGCCACCCTGCTCGAGCACGAACCGGCGGGCGGCGCTCAGGTGGGGGCTGTCGGTGGTGTCACCGGCGAGCCGCAGCGCGGCGTAGGCCTCGATCGTGGTCGAGAGGTCCGGCGGGCCACCCTCGAACAGCGACCAGGTGCCGTCGGGCCGCTGCTGCGACCGGATCCAGCGCGCGGCGGCGGCGAGGTCGGCCGGATCGAGGATCCCGAGGAACTGCCGCAGGAGCAGGTCCTCGGCGTCCATCGTCACGTTGGTGCGCAGCTCGCCCTTCCACCACCCGGCGGGGGCCTGCCGCGCGCGCAGGTGGTCGACCGCCCGGGCGAGCACCGCTGCGGTGGCGCCGGGAGCGCGGGCGTCGGGATCGGAACCGTCCGGATCGGGGTGGGAAGGCCCGAGGAGGTCGACCGGAACGAAGTCGAGCGTCAGGATGGTCCCCTTCCCCCACCGGCGTGTCTCCACACCTGCCTGACAGTAGTTAGACAGGCAAACCATAACTTCCACGGCAGCGTGGCGGGACCAGTGTGTCGTACGAGGCGTGACGGACGCACCACCCCACGCCGGATCTCCTGACGCCGACCGTCAGTGGTCGCGACCCACGACGAACCGCGCGACCTGTTCCAACTCGGCCCGCGCGGCGGGTTCGAGCGCGCCCCGGTCGAGGGCGGCGAGGGCGCGCTCCAGCCGCGCCTGCGCCTCGGTCTCGGCCCAGTCCAGGCCGCCGGACTCCCGCAGCAGGGCCGCCGCGCGGTCGACGTCGGCCTCCGCATCGGGCGGACCCCCGGCCAACAACGCCTCGAGTTCGGCCGAGGCCGCGGAGCCGCCGGCCAACGCGGCCACGACCGGCGCGCTGCGCTTGCCGGCCCGGATGTCCGACGACGACGACTTGCCCGTGACGGCCGGGTCACCCTCGATGCCGAGCACGTCGTCGACGAGCTGGAACGCCATGCCCAGCTGCTCGCCGAACTCGGCCAGGGCGTCGACGGTCTCCCGCGACCCGCCCGCGAGCACCGCCCCGATCGAGGCCGAGCAGGCGAGCAGGGCGGCGGTCTTGCCGGCCTCCATGTGCAGGACGTCGTCGACGGTGAGGTCCGTGCGCTTCTCGTACGCGAGGTCCTCGGCCTGACCGGTGATCAGCCGCTGGGTCGCGGCGAGCAGCGTCGAGACCGCGGCGGTGGCGTGCGGGCCCGACTCCTGCACGGCCTCGATGGCCGCGATGAGCATGGCGTTGCCCGCGAGGATGGCCTGGCCGTCGCCGTAGACGGCCCAGCCGGTCGGCCGGTGCCGCCGCTCGACGTCACGGTCCATGACGTCGTCGTGCAGCAGCGAGAAGTTGTGGACCAGCTCGACCGCGACCGCGCCCGGGACGCCGACGAGCGGGGCGGCGCCCGCCGCTCGCGCGCCGAGCACGGCGAGGGTCGGCCGGACGGCCTTGCCGCCGCCCGCGGGCCGGGGCGTGCCGTCGGCCTCGACCCAGCCCATCTGGTAGCTGGCGATCAGCCGCATGCGCTCGTCGAGGCGGTCGACCGCGGCCCGGAGGGGAGCGTCGACGAGCGCGCGGGCCGCCGCGATGGCGGGCGGCGACGCGACCGAGACGTTCATGCGGGCATCCCTTCCGAGCTGCGGATCCTGGACAGTCTGCCTCCCGGCGGTGACGACCCTGCCGAGGCCCGGTCGTCGAAGCGGCTGCCGGGGTCGTCGCCGAGCAGCGTCGCCGCGGCGGCGTGGCCGCTGCGCACGGCGCTCTCCATCGTGTCCGGCCAGCCCGTCGCGGTCCACGCCCCGGCCAGCACTACCGCAGAGGTGCCGGGGACCCGCGGCCCCGGACGCAGGGGGGCGGTGCCGGCCGCCTGCCGGAAGGTCGCACGCCGCTCGCGGGTCACGAAGAACTCGAGCACGTGGGCCGTGCGGGCCCGGGGGAACAGCGTGGCGAGTGCGTCGAGGAACCGGGGCCGCAGGGTCTCGACCGGCTCGTCGATCTCGCGGTCGGCGGCCGAGACCGTGACGGCCAGGTACTGCGCGCCGGGCGTGCGGGCCGCGAGCCCGGACGACGCGGTGCGGTCGAAGACCCACTGCACCGCGGAGCCGACGCCCGCCGCGAAGGCGTGTCCGGTGACCGGCCGGTCGTAGACGACGTGCACGTTGACGATCGGCGACGCCCCCAACCCGGCGGTCGCCGGGGGGACGGAACCGGCGAGCTGGGCGGCCGTGGTGTGCGGGACCGCCAGCACGACGGCGTCGGGCTGCAGGGTCTCGTCGGCTCCCCCGCGCGCGGCGACGGTCACCCGGCCGTCGGGCGCGACCTCCCGGACCTTCACGGTGCGACGCACCTCGACACCGGCACGGGCGAGCGCCGCCGCCGCGAGGTCGTCGTGCAGGTGGCCGAGCGGCACGGTCGCGTGGCCGATGTCCGCGGCCTCGGGCTGGTCGAGCAGTCCGGTGCGGAACACCGTCGCGGCGAGCGCCAGGCTGGCGTCGTCGGCGCGCAGGTTGAGGGTGGCGGTGCCGACCACGTCGAAGAGGGCGGCGAGCGTCGCGTCGTCCTGGCCGTGTCGGCGCAGGTAGCCGCCGAGGGTGTCGGTGTCGAGCGCGGGGTCGGCGGGGTCGAGGCGCTGCAGGGCGGTCGCGCCGCGGATGGCCCGCAGCCGCGCGAGCGGGGGCAGCACCCGGTACGTGAGCAGTGCCTTGGCGAGGTGGGCCGGTACCGGCAGCCCCGAACGCCGCAGCCGCGCCGAGGTCCCCGGTGCCACGACGTGCTGGTCCGCGCCCGCGATCACCGGGATGTCGAGGCGGCGTTGCAGGCTGGTCGACGAGGTCGCGTCGACCCGCTCGAGGAAGCCGCGGTAGGCGGTGCAGCACCGCAGGAACACGTGCTGGCCGTTGTCGATCGTGAGGTCGCCGCGGGCGAAGGAGAACGCCGCCCCGCCCAGACGCGGCTTGGCCTCGAGCAGCGTCACCCGCTCGCCGGCGTCGGCGAGGCGTAGCGCGGCCGTCACCCCGGCCAGGCCGCCGCCGACCACGACGACGTTCACGGCAGGAGCGCCTTCCCGGCGATCCGCAGCTTCGTCCCCGTGGGCAACGACGCCCGACCGGTCATCATCTGCTGGGGGTTCTCGGCGAGACGGGTCAACAGTTCGCGGTAGATACCGGCCATGGCGGCGCAGCAGGCGCGCGAGCGGTGGTCCAGCATCGGCAGCAACCGGAAGCCTTCGTCGTACAGCCCGGCCGCGCGGGCGGCCTCGAACCGGACGACCTCGGCGAGCGCGCCGTCCTGCGGGTCGAGCGTGCCATCGGGGCGCAGTTGCAGGGTGCAACCGAACAGGTCGAGGTCGTCCTGCGGCAGGTAGACGCGGCCGTTGCCCAGGTCCTCGCGGACGTCGCGCAGGATGTTCGTGATCTGCAGGGCCAGGCCGAGGGTGTCGGCGTGACCGGACGCCCGCTCGCGGTCGGCGTCGGCCCCGTCGCCCAGCAGTTGCGGTGGCGCGAAGACCCCCAGCGAGAGCCGCCCGATCGAGCCCGCGACGTCGCGGCAGTAGCCCAGGGTCTCGGCGAAGGTGCGGTACCTCGTGCCGCGCACGTCGAGTTCGCACCCGTGGACCAGTTCCTCGAAAGCGTCGAGCGGGATCGGGAAGTGCCGGGCGGCGTCGAACAGCGCGACGAGCACGGGATCGTCCGCGGGCGGCGCGTCGGCGCGGATCTGCTCGCGGGCGGTGGCGAGGTCGGCGAGCTTCTGGTCGGCGGGCAGGTCACCGTCGCCGATGTCGTCGATGCGCCGCGCGAACGCGTAGACGGCGGAGAGCGCGCGCCGTTTCGGGGTGGGCAGCAGCTTGATGCCCCACGCGAAGTTCTTGGCCTCGGCGGTGGTGATGCGCTCGCACTCGGCGTAGGCGGCGTCCAGGGCGACGGGGCTCATCCCCGGCCCGCCAGCAGTCGCAGGGCGTGCCGGGCCGTCGCGGCCTTCGAGGGCGTCACCGTCGGCCCGGTCGTCCGGAACCCGGCGCCCCGCAGGGCGTCGACCGTCGCGAGTCCCCCCGCCACGAACCCGGCCACGGCCAGACGTGCCCACCCGGACAGGCTCCGCACGAGCGGCGGTCCCGAGCGCAGCAGCGCTTCGGCCCGCTCGACGTTGACGGCGACGGCGTGCGCGCTGGAGCCGCGGGCGAGGTCGGCCTGCGGCAGGTAGACGCGCCCGCGGGCGGCGTCCTCCTCGACGTCCTGACAGTGCTCGAGCACCTGCAGGGCGGTGCAGACGTCGTCGGACCAGGCGACGCGGTCGGGGGTCGCGGCGTCCGCGACGTGCAGCACGATCCGCCCGACCGGGTCGGCCGACAGCCGGCAGTAGGCGACCAGGTCGGCGAAGGTGGCGTAGCGGCCCACGCGCTGGTCGACCCGGTTGGCCTCGACCAGGTCGTGCAGTGGCCGGTCCGGCACGCCCGCCGCGCGCACGGACGCCAGCGCCGCGACCGGAGCGAGGCGGGGACGCTCGGCGTCGAGGTCGGCGTCGACGAGGTCGAGCAGGCGCAGCCGGTCCTCGGCACCGGCCGGTAGGCCGTCGACCCGGTAGTCGGCGTCGCCGACGTCGTCGACGAACCGGGCGAAGTCGTAGACGGCCAGCAGGTGCCCGCGTGGGGTCCGGGGCAGCGCGCGCAGGGCGACGGGGAAGTTCTCCGCGCCCGCCTGGCCGCGCGCGGATCCGGCGAGCGCCTCGAGCACGTCGATCCCACCGGGCGCCACCACGACGGAGAACAGTAGCCGCGCGCGCGGACCTCTCCGTGTCACATCCGGGTTGTACCGTTCCCACGTGGTCGAACCCGCTGTGCCGGAATCCTTCCAGGGCCGCGCGCCGGCCGGTCGTTTCGACCTGCCGGGCCTGCTCGCGGCCCGTGGCGAGGAGCGCTACGCGCTGCACCGCGCCCACATGAACCCGCAGTTGCCCCGCATGTTGCAGACGATCGGTTTCGACAAGACCTACGTCCGGGCCGAGGGCGCGTTGCTGTTCGACGAGACGGGTGCGGACTACCTCGACATGCTCGCGGGGTTCGGCGTGTTCGCGCTCGGCCGTCACCACCCCGAGGTGCGGCAGGCCGTGCACGACGTCCTCGACGCCGACCTCGCCGACATGACCCAGTTCGACTGCGCGCCGCTCGCGGGTCTGCTGGCCGAGAAGCTGCTGACGACGACCCCCCACCTCGACCGGGTGTACTTCGGCAACAGCGGCACCGAGGCCGTCGAGGCGGCGATCAAGTTCGCGCGCTACGCCACCGGGCGCAACCGGATCCTCTACCTCGACCACGCCTTCCACGGCCTCACCACCGGGTCGCTGTCGCTCAACGGGGCGAAGGAGTTCCGCAAGGGTTTCGGTCCGCTGCTGCCGGACACCGCGCTCGACCTCGACGACCTCGACGGGCTGCGGCGTGAGCTCGACCGCGGCGACGTCGCGGCCTTGGTCGTCGAGCCGATCCAGGGCAAGGGCGTGGCGGTGCCGGCGCGGGGCTGGCTCGCCCAGGCGCAGCGGCTGGTGCACGAGCACGGTGCGCTGTTGGTCGCCGACGAGGTGCAGAGCGGCATCGGCCGCACCGGTGACTTCTGGGCCTACCAGCACGACGTCGTGCAGCCCGACATCGTCGCCGCCGCGAAGGCGCTCTCGGGCGGGTACGTGCCGGTCGGGGCGACCATCGCGTCGGACGCCGTGTTCCAGAAGGTCTACTCGACCATCGACCGGGTGCTGGTCCACGACTCCACGTTCGGCTCGAACGCCCAGGCCATGGCCGCGGGCCTCGCCACCCTGCACGTCATGGAGCGCGACGACGTCGCGGGCAACGCCCGGCGCATGGGCGACCTGCTGGTCGAGCGGCTGCGGGAGCTGCAGGGCCGGTTCGAGATGATCGGCGACGTCCGCGGCCGCGGGCTCATGATCGGCATCGAGTTCACCCGGCCGTCGTCGTGGAAGTTGCGGGGCGCGTGGACCGCCCTGCAGGCGGCGAGGGTCGGCCTGTTCTCGCAGACCGTCGTGCACGCGCTGTTCCACCGCCACCGCATCCTCACCCAGGTCAGCGGCGACCACCTCGAGGTCATCAAGCTCATCCCGCCGCTGATCGTCACCGAGGCCGACGTCGACCGCTTCGTCGAGGCCTTCACCGACGTCATGGTCGACGCCCACAAGGGCGCCGGGCTGATGTGGGACTTCGGGCGCAGCCTGATCAAGCAGGCGGCCGCCCAGAAGAGCGGCGGCGCACGGTGACCGAGTCCGGCACCGTCGCTCCGGATCCGTTCTCGCTCGAGGGGTTCCAGGCCCAGCCGCGGCTGACCGGCATCACGGCCACACCGGACGGCACCCGCGCGGTCGTCGGGGTGTCGTCGTTGAACGCCGACGGCACGAAGTTCGTCGGCGCGCTCTGGGCCGTCGACACCGCGGGCGGGCAGCCGGCCCGGCGGCTCACCCGCAGCAGCAAGGGCGAGAGCTCGCCCCGCTTCACACCTGACGGCGACCTGCTGTTCGTCTCCGCCCGCCCGCTACCTCCCGGCCCGTCGGGATCCGGCTCCGGCGACGACGACCCGGCGTCGCTGTGGTTGCTGCCCGGTACCGGCGGGGAGGCCCGGCCGGTCGTCACCCGCAGCGGCGGGGTGGGCGGTTTCGCCGTCGCGCCCCGCGCCGGCACGGTCGTCGTGGTCGCCCCGGCGCTGCCGGGTTCGGCCGACGAGGCGGCCGACGCCGAGGCGGTGGAGGACCGGAGGAGCGGCAAGATCTCGGCGATCCTGCACGAGGGCGTGCCGGTCCGGTACTGGGACCAGGACCTGGGCGCCGCGCAGAACCGGCTGTTCGTCGCCGTCCCGGGCGAGAACGCCGACGAGACCTGGACCCTGCGCGATCTCACCGGCCCGGTCGGCCACGCGCTGGACCACGCCGCGCCGGACGTCTCCCCCGACGGTTCGACGGTCGTGACCACCTGGGCCGTCCCCGAGGTCGACGGCGCGACCCGCTCGACCGTGGTCGCGGTCGACGTCGTCACCGGCGCGGTCCGCACCCTGGCCGACGACGACCACCACGAGTTCGACGGCCCCCGCGTCTCCCCCAACGGCACGTCCGTGGCGATGCTCCGCGAGGGCCGGACCAGCCCGACGGTGTCGCCGACCCTCGAGGTCGTCGTCGTGCCGCTCGCCGGCGGGCCGGCCCGGGTGCTGACCACGGGCTGGGACGGCTGGGCGTACTCCGTGCGGTGGACCCCCGACTCGGCGGCGCTGGTAGTCCACGCCGACCTCGGCGGCCGGTCGCCCCTGTTCCGGGTGCCGGTCGACGGCTCGTCGGCCCCCGAGCGCCTCACCGTCGACCACGGCGCCTACCCCGACTTCGAACCCCTGGCCGACGGCCGGATCGTGGCGCTGCGCAACGCCTGGGACGCCCCGCCCGCCCCGGTGGTCGTCGCCGACGACGGCACGGCCGTCCCGCTCCCCGGCCCGGCCGCGCCCGCCGCGATCCCGGGCCGGCTCGAGGAGATCGAGGCCACGGCCGAGGACGGCACACCGCTGCGCGCCTGGCTCGCCCTGCCCGCCGGCGCCTCCACGGCCGACCCGGTGCCGCTCGTGCTGTGGGTGCACGGCGGTCCGCTGTCGTCGTGGAACAGCTGGTCGTGGCGGTGGAACCCGTGGCTGCTCACCACCCGCGGCTACGCCGTGCTGCTGCCCGATCCCGCTCTGTCGACCGGGTACGGCCAGGCGATGATCGACCGCGGCTGGGGGGCGTGGGGCGGCGCGCCGTTCACGGACGTCATGGCCCTCACCGACGCCGCCGAGGCTCACGAGGCGGTCGACCCCTCCCGGACCTCGATGATGGGCGGTTCGTTCGGCGGCTACATGGCCAACTGGATCGCGGGCCACACCGACCGGTTCGCGGCCATCGTCAGCCACGCGTCGCTGTGGAACCTCGACACGTTCGGCGCGACCACCGACGCCCCCTGGTACTGGGGGCGGGAGATGTCGCAGGAGTTCGCCCACGCCAACTCCCCGCACCGGTTCGCGGCGCAGATCGTCACGCCGATGCTGGTGGTCCACGGCGACAAGGACTACCGGGTGCCGATCGGCGAGGGGCTCGCCCTGTGGTGGGCGCTGCATCACGAGGCGCCCCGGGCCGCGGGTGAGGACGGCGACACCCCGCCGGCCGTCGAGCACAAGTTCCTCTACTACCCCGACGAGAACCACTGGGTGCTCACCCCGCACCACGCCGAGCTCTGGTACGAGACGGTCTTCGCGTTCCTGGACCACCACGTCCGCGGTGAGCCCTGGGTCCGACCGACCCGTCTCGGCTGACACCGCCCGCGCGCCCTGTCCTCGCCGTCAGGCCGGGTGCTCGGGTGGCGGCCGCAGCGAGGTGATGGCCTCGGACCGAGCTACCAGCACGACGCCCGCGACCATGCCGGCCAGGCACAGCGACTGCAGCAGGATGCTCACGGCGTCGCCGGCCACCCGGTCGCCGAGCACGGAGATGCCGAGCGCGATGCCCGCCACCGGCTCGGCCGCCACGAGCGGCGGCAGGGACCAGTGCAGGTCGGCGACCCGGAAGGCGCTCTGCAGCAGCAGCAACGCGACCGCGGCGGAGCCGATGACGACCAGGCTCCACCAGGAGTGGAAGGCGTGGGTCCAGTCGCCCAGCAGCGCCTGCCGGGTCGCGGCGTCCTGCAGCCCGAGGAGGATCCCGGCGCCGGTCGAGAGCAGGACGGCCTCGGTGCGACCGCCCCGGCGACGCGCGACGACCACGACCACCAGCACCACGGCGACCGTGGCGGCGAGGGCCAGCACCACGATCGCCCGCGGCGACTCCGGCGCGGGCCGCGGTTCCGGGTCGGCCGCCACGAGGAACCCGCCGAGTGCGGCACTGAGCAGCAGCGCCCCGATCGCCTCGGGCAGTCGGATGCGGTGGCGACCGAGCCGTGCTGCGACGGCGAACGCGAACAGCAGGTTGGTCGACAGCAGCGGCTCGACGACCGCGAGGCCCGCGAGCGCGAGCGCCCAGGCGGCGAGCAGCTGCCCGACGATCCCGAACCCGAGGCCGACGAGCCACTCCCGCCGGCGGAGCAGGTCGAGCAGCAGCCGCCAGTGCAGGATCTCGGCGAGCGGGACCGTGGCCGCGGCCCGCTGCTGCAGGACGTAGCCGACGGCGAGGCACAGCGCTGCGACGACGCCGACGGGGTAGACCACGCGGGCTCAGACGCCGGAGGCGTCGGGCGGGGGGTGGTGACCACCGGCCAGCATCGACTGCTCCTTGTCAGTGAGGTCGCGGTTGACGGCCTCGAGCAACGGCGACCGGGACAGCTGGATGACCGCGACCACGATGGCGCCGAACCCGACCGCGGCGAGGACGGCGAACCAGCCGCCGCGCACGGTCTCGTCGAAGACCAGGATGCCCCAGAGCACGGCCACGAGCGGATCCATGAGCGTGAACCCCGGCTGGGCCGCGATGAGCGGGCCGATGTGCAGCGCGCTCTGCACGGTGACCACGCCGAGGATGCCGAACCCGACCGCGGTGTAGGTCTGCCAGGTGGTGAGGATGGCGACGAAGCCGTCCTCGTCCCAGCGGTCGACGGTCTCCTTGATCATGGTGGCCGTCAGGCCGAAGCTGGTGCCCGAGGCGAGTCCGAGCATGGCCGTGCGCCACAGCACCGAACCGCGTCGCGCGGCGACGTAGAACAGCAGGATGGTGAAGGCGGTCGCCCCGCCGGCCGCGGCGTAGGTGACGTTGGCGACCGAGCCCGGGTCACCGCCCTCCGGCGCGAGCGCCGCGACCAGCAGGACGAGGCCCGCGGTCATCAGCACGAAGTTGACCCACTCGCGGGTGCCGAGACGTTCACGGAAGACGGTCGAGGCGAGGATCAGCGTGAGCGGGAGTTCCATGGCCACGAACGGTTCGACGACCGAGAGCTCACCGATGGACAGGGCGAAGGCCTGCAGGACGAACGAGGCGACCATGGCGGCGAACCCGCCGATCCACACCGGCCGGCGGACCAGGTCGAGCAACACCCGCAGGCTGAACGGTTCCTGCGCCGCCTGCAGCAGGCTGGCCTTGCGCTGCAGGACGTTCGCGCAGGCGTTGCCGCCACCCGCGAGCAGGGCGAGGGCGATCGACAGGATGGTGGTGCCCACCTACCAGCCCCAGGATCCGGGCCCGCCCTTGAACGGGCCCACGACGTCGTCGGTGATCCAGCCGCCGTAGAACCCGCCCTCCTGCGGACGCACGCGCTCGCCGTCGACCGTGCAGACGAAACGGTCGGGGTAGAAGGTCACGGCGCCGGTCATGGCGGTGAACCGCGGGGTCGGGTCCTCGTAGGACCAGGCCGCCGCCCGCTGCCCCAGCACGTCCCAGTAGGTCGCGACGCCCTTCCACTCGCACACCGTGCCGCCGGTGGCCGACGGCGTCAGCACGCCCTCGGCGACGTCGGCGCGCCGCAGGTACCAGGTCGGCGGGTGCGAGGTCTCGAGCACCCGCCACGCCTGCGTCGACCGGGCGACGAGATGGTCGCCCGCGTGCACCTCGACGAGGCGGTCGCTCGGCACCAGCGCGGGCGGGCGGGGGTAGTCCCACACCGACTCCTGGCCGGGCCCGACCGGATCGGGAGCAGGATGGCGACTCACACCACCATCCTGCTCCCCTCCACCGACCACGACTGCGGCCCGGGTGGGGCCGACGCGACCTCAGGCCGACCCGACGTCAGGCCGACCCGACCTCAGGCCGACCCGACCTCAGGCCGACACAGCGGGTCAGGCCGCCGGGGCGGGGATGGTCTTGATCGCGATGTCGCCGAAGCTGCCGGTCAGCGTGGCCCGCACCGGCGCCTGCCCGGTCAGCAGGGACACCGTGTGCAGGGTGGTGTTGCCCGCACCGTCGGGGACGACCGCGTAGCCGGTGTTGTCGGTCGCACGGCCGGTGTCGTCGATCTGGGTGAAGATGTCGAACCCGATGTCGGTGACGTCGGCGCCGAGCTTGCCGGTCAACTGCAGCGTCCCGTTGTTCGCCGGCGCCTGGGTCACGACCTGGTCCAGCGCGGTGTCGATGTCGAACAGCGTCGTCCCGGAGTTCGCCGACAGGTCGTTGTTGGTGTACGCCGCGGCACTCAGCCCGGTGGCCGTCGTGCCCGCGACGTAGTTGAGGGCGAGGTCCTCGACGGTGCCGGTCGTGGTGTCGACGAAGGTCTGACGCAGGTTCTGGCCGGTGTCGCTGATGATGCGCAGGGCGTTCGCGGCCGGGTTGAAGTCCACGCCGAACGCGGTGCCGGACAGCGGCACGGTGAGCTTGCGGACCTTGGTCAGGACGCCCTTGTCGGTCACGGTGTAGACCACGCCGGCGTTGCCGACGGCGTACGTCTTGCCGTCCTGCACGCGCACGTCGATGCCGACCAACGCGGTCTCCCCCGCCTTGAACCCGGTGATCTTGCGCATCGGGCTGAGCACGCCGGTGTCGGCGCGCAGGACGGTCAGGCTGCGCCCGTCCGCGCCGAGCAGCAGCGCCACCGGAGCGCTCGCCGTGGACGGAGGCGCGACCGGTGCCGCACCGGCCGTCGCCGCCAGGGCGGATCCGATGAGCACCGTGCTGCACGCCACCGCGGTGACGGCACCGAGATGAGTTCGCATGAGGTTTGCCTTCCGTTCGATCGAGGTCAGCGCGGACGCGCTGCCCCTCCTTCGACCGGCCGGCCGGCCCCGGTTCGCCCCCGGCCCCGGTTCTTCACCGACACCCAGCAATCAGCTCCCGAGCAGGTGCGGCGAGGTCGGGTCCGAGACGTCGATCCCGTAGACGTAGCCGGTGCTCCCTGACGCCGGTCGCCCGGTCCAGTAGACGGCCGAGCCGACGTGCACCGGGTCGGTGCCGGCGTCGAACCGGAAGCCCTCGAACGTCGCGCTCCCCTGCACCACCCCGGCGGAGTCGATGAGCCGGTACTCGGTGCGCACCGCACCGCCGGTCGTCACGGTGAACAGCACGGCGAACCGGTCCGCTGCCACCTGCACGACCCGCGGTTCGAGCGCCTGCGTGGTGCCTGCGGCGGGGAACGAGGTGAGCCAGGTGAGGGTGTGCGCACCACTCGCAGGGTCCGCCGCGACGATGTACACGTTGCGGACCTCGTGGTCCTCCTCGCTGCCCACAGGCCCGGGTTGGTGGATGGAGTTGCCCGTCACGACGATGCCCGACGGCCCACTCACCAGGCCGGTGACGGTGGCGCCGGTGTAGTTGTTGCCGAAGTCGGTGTCGCGGGGGTTGAAGTCGAGCAGGTCGTACGTCGTGAGCGAGTGCTGGCTCGGGTAGTTCGCGAAAACGCTGAGCTCCACCGCGCGGGGATAGGTGTCACCGTGGTCGATCGCGACCAGGCTGCTCCCGTTCATCGCAACCAGCTGCTGGAACGAGTGGCTGGCAGACGGCGCGCCCCCGAGGTCTGCGAACGGCGTGGCGGTCATCGTGGAGACGTCGACCTGAATTGTCAGGTTGGCTTGATGATGCACGTTCTGGATCGCATAGATCGTGCGGCTCATGTGCAGCACGAGCGTGGTGCCCGTCAGCACCATGTGCGCAGCCCCGAACGCGAAGGGCTCGTAGATCCCCTTCAGGCTGGCCTGGGTCGCACCGCCCTCGACGTACGCCGTGCCGAGCAGGGTCCAGTCCGCCGAGTACCGACGGATCGCGACCACGTCGAGGTGGTCGTCCTGATCGGGGTTGTCCTTGCCGAGAGCGACGTAGAAGTCGCCGGTCGGGGCGGCGTAGAAGCCACCCCAGACGGGCCAGCCCGCGGTGGAACGAGTGACGGTCGCGCCGATCTGGCTGTGGGACACGGGGTCGAAGGTCTGGGCGGTGAGCGAACCGGAGGAAGGGTGGTAGGTCGCGACGCCGACACGACCGGCTCCCGCGGCATACTCGTGCACGACGTCCGGCGTGGCCCAGTTTCCGCCGTCGTAGACCGAGTCCTTGGTCCAGTCGACGGTGCCGACGCTCGCCACGATGCCGTTGGGCGGGGTGACGACCGCCGTCCTGGCGGTGACGGTCGCGGGCGCGGCCTCGCGACCCTCGACGTCGTGGGCGAACAGCGCGTAGGCGTAGGGGGTGTTCGCGGCGAGGCCGGAGTCCGTGACCGTGGTGGCGTCGGTGTCGGCGACCAACGCCCCAGCACTCGACGACGCCGGCGGGGTGGACCCCTGGGCCCGGCGGATCTCGACCCGGCTGGCGGACGCGTCGGCGGAGCGGGTCCAGGCCAACGTGACGCTGCTCGACGTCACGGCCGTCGTCCGCGCGTTCGTCACCGGTGCGTAGTCGGTGACGACGGCGGGCGAGGTGGCACGGGTGGCGTAGTTGCCCGAGGTGTCGTGGGCGAACAGGGCGTACGAGTAGGTGGTGCCGCTCGTGACCCCGGTGTCGACGAAGGTGGATGCGGCGGTGTCGGCCACGGCGGTGCCGGCGGTCGGAGACGTCGGCGGGTTGGGTCCGACCGCGCGGCGCACGATCACCCCCGCGAAGTCGGCGTCGGACGGGTTGGTCCAGGTCAGCGTCACGCTGTGGTCGGTGAACGCGGGGACGGCCACGTTCGTCACCGGCGCCGGAGCGTTGGTGTCGGGCGCGGAGGCGAGGACGTAGCCCGCGACGTCGGCCAGGACGTCCACGGTGCCGCCACTACCGTTGTACAGCGCAACGGTTCCTCCGGCGCCCACCCTCGCGGCGACGAGGTTGGCGCGGATGTCTCCCACGCCGAAGTTGAGGTTGGACGCGGTGGGTCGAGGACCGCCCGAGGGGTAGACGGTGAGGTATCCCGCACCCGTCGGGGACACGGCCGTCACGTTGAGCAGCACGGCCGCGACCCCGGTGGCCGGCACGCCCCCGCGGCCGGTGACCGGCAGCTGGACCGTGCCGCCGGGCGACACCCGCCCGGCCGGCGCGCCGTTGCCGGAGCGGGTGTCGAGCACCCGGGTGGGTGGCAACGCCGCGAAGGCGCCGACGTCGGTCACCGGCGTACCGCCGTTGACGTACCCCGCGATGTCGGCGAGCAGGTCGACGTTCCCGCCGCTGCCGTTGTAGAGCGCGACCCGACCGTCGGCCCCCACCTTCACCGCGACCAGGTTCGGCACGGTCCGACGGGCGGCGAAGTTCAGGCTCGACGCCGTCGGCCGCGTGCTGCCGTCCGGGTACGCGGTGATGTACCCGGAGCCGGTGACGTTGGTGACCGTGACGTTGAGCAGGACCGCCGAGGCGTTGCTCGGGATGATGCCGCCGACGGCCTGGAACGTCACCGTCGAACCTCTCCCGACCGGGCCGGGCGGAGCGCCGTACCCCGAGCGGGTGTCGAGCAGCCGGGACGGCAGCAGCGGCTCGAACGTGCCCGGCCGCACGGCCGCGCCGTCGACGTAGTAGCCCGCGACGTCGGCCAGCAGGTCCACCGTTCCCCCGCTGCCGTTGAACAGGGAGACGCGACCACCGCTGCCCAGCCGCACCGCGACCAGGTTCGGCACCGTCTGACGCGGCACGAAGTTGAGGTTCGAGGCGGTCGGACGCTGCTGACCGGTGGGGAACGCGGTGATGTACCCGCTGCCCTTCGGGTTGGTGACGGTCACGTTGAGCAGGACGGCGGACACCCCGGTGGCCGGTACCCCGCCGCGCCCGGTGACCTGCAGGTCGACCGTGCCACCCGCGCCCACCGGTGCCCGCGCCGCCCCGTTGCCCGACCGGGTGTCCAGCAGCCGCGCGGGCGACAGCGCCACGTAGGTCCCCGGCTGCTGCCCCACCGCCTGCGCCGGTTGCACCCCGGCCGACACGGAGCCGAGGAGAGCGGCCACGAGCGCCACGACGACACGAGCCCGGGAGATCTTCACGGCCGGAGACTAGGTCACGCGAGGCGCCAGCGGGGGGTGATGGCGGAGGACCCGCAGTCGGATCCCGGCGCGAACGGGACGACACGCGTGAAACCGGAGAGGCGGCACCGACCCGGTGACCCCGGGAACGACGACGGCCCCCGGCTGCCCACCGTGGTGGGCGGCCGGGGGCCGTCGGTCGATCAGGCGTTCAGATCAGCGGTAGTCGCTGTACCCGAAGTCGTCCAGGTGGACGGCCTGGCCGCCACCCGGGCCGAACCCGTAGTAGTCGTTCTCGTCGTAGCCCGCCATCGTGAAGGCCGCGGCGCGGGCCTCCTCGGTCGGCTGCACCTCGAGGTTGCGGTACCGCGAGATGCCGGTACCGGCCGGGATGAGCTTGCCGATGATGACGTTCTCCTTGAGGCCCACGAGGGAGTCGCTCTTCGCGGCGATGGCCGCGTCGGTGAGCACCCGGGTGGTCTCCTGGAACGACGCCGCCGACAGCCACGACTCGGTCGCGAGCGACGCCTTCGTGATGCCCATGAGCACGGGACGGCCGGAAGCCGGCTCCCCGCCCTCGGCGACCACGCGACGGTTCTCGGTCTCGAACAGCGAGCGCTCCACCAGCGAACCGGGGAGGAACTCGGTCGCACCCGAGTCGATCACCGTGACGCGCTTGAGCATCTGCCGGATGATCACCTCGATGTGCTTGTCGTGGATCGCGACACCCTGGCTGCGGTAGACCTCCTGGACCTCGCGGACCAGGTGCAGCTGCACCTCGCGCGAGCCCATGATCCGCAGCACCTCGTGCGGGTTGACCGCACCGGCGATCAGCTGCTGGCCGACCTCCACGCGCTGGCCGTCGCTGATGAGCAGTCGGGCACGACGGGAGATCGGGTACTCGACCTCCTCGCCACCGTCGTCGGGCGTGACGACCAGCCGGCGGCCGGACGACTTCGCCGTGGCGATGGTGCCGGGCTCCGGCTCCTCGACGCGGACGGTGCCGGTGGCCTCGGCGATCGGGGCGTTGCCCTTGGGCACGCGCGCCTCGAACAGCTCGGCCACACGGGGCAGACCGTGCGTGATGTCCTCACCGGCGATGCCGCCGGTGTGGAACGTGCGCATGGTCAGCTGCGTGCCGGGCTCACCGATCGACTGGGCGGCGATGATGCCGACCGCCTCGCCGACGTCCACGAGCTTGCCCGTGGCGAGCGACCGGCCGTAGCAGGTCGCGCAGGTGCCGACGGCCGACTCGCAGGTGAGGACCGAACGCAGCCGGACCTCGGTGATGCCCTTCGCGACGAGCTCGTCGATGAGGACGTCACCCAGGTCGGAACCGGCCGTGGCCAGCACCTCGCCACCGGGCGTCTCGACGTCCTCGGCGAGGACGCGGGCGTAGACCGAGGTCTCCGCGTGGACGTCCTTCACCAGCGTGCCGTCCGGCAGCTCCGACGCGATCGCGAGGACGACGCCGCGGTCGGTGCCGCAGTCCTCCTCACGGACGATGACGTCCTGCGAGACGTCGACCAGACGACGGGTCAGGTACCCCGAGTCGGCGGTCCGCAGAGCGGTGTCGGCGAGACCCTTGCGGGCACCGTGCGAGGCGATGAAGTACTCGAGGACGGACAGACCCTCACGGAAGTTGGCCTTGATCGGGCGCGGGATGATCTCGCCCTTGGGGTTGGCCACCAGGCCGCGCATACCGGCGATCTGCCGCATCTGCATCATGTTCCCGCGAGCGCCGGAGTTGACCATGATGTAGACGGGGTTCGTCTTCGGGAAGTTCGCCTCCATCTCCTTCGCGACCTCGGCCGTGGCCTTGGTCCACACCTCGACGAGCTCCTGACGGCGCTCCTCCTCGGTGATGACGCCGCGCTGGTACTGCTTCTCGATCTTCTCCGCCTGCGCCTCGTAGCCGTCGAGGATCTCCTGCTTGCGGGCAGGGGTCACGACGTCGTCGATGGCGATGGTGATGCCCGAGCGGGTGGCCCAGAAGAAGCCGGCCGCCTTGAGAGCGTCGAGCGACGCCGCGACCTGCACCTTGCTGTACCGCTCCGCCAGGTCGTTGACGATCTGGCCGAGCTCCTTCTTGGTCACCTCGTAGTTCACGAAGCGGTAGTCGACCGGCAGGGCCTCGTTGAAGATCGTGCGGCCGAGCGTGGTCTCGATGAGCGTGGGCTCACCGGGGGTCCAGTCCTCGGGCGCGACCCACGGCTCGACACCGCGGCCGTTGTCGACCTCGGTCACGCCGGACATGCGGATCTTCACCGGCGCCTGCAGGCCGAGCGACTTGGCGTCGCGCGCCATGAGCGCCTCGGACTCCGACGAGAACACCTGTCCCGCACCGGTCTGCTCCTCGCGGAGCGTGGTGAGGTGGTACAGGCCCAGGATCATGTCCTGGGTCGGCATCGTCACCGGACGGCCGTCGGCGGGCTTGAGGATGTTGTTGGTCGACAGCATCAGCACGCGGGCCTCGGCCTGCGCCTCCGCCGACAGCGGCAGGTGCACGGCCATCTGGTCACCGTCGAAGTCCGCGTTGAACGCGGTGCAGACGAGCGGGTGGATCTGGATGGCCTTGCCCTCGACCAGCTGCGGCTCGAAGGCCTGGATGCCCAGACGGTGCAGCGTGGGCGCACGATTCAGCAGCACCGGGTGCTCGGAGATGACCTCTTCGAGGACGTCCCACACCACCGGGCGCGCGCGCTCGACCATGCGCTTGGCCGACTTGATGTTCTGCGCGTGCGAGAGGTCGACCAGCCGCTTCATGACGAACGGCTTGAACAGCTCCAACGCCATCTGCTTGGGCAGGCCGCACTGGTGCAGCTTGAGCTGCGGTCCGACGACGATGACCGAGCGGCCGGAGTAGTCGACGCGCTTGCCGAGCAGGTTCTGACGGAACCGGCCCTGCTTGCCCTTGAGCAGGTCCGACAGCGACTTCAGCGGCCGGTTGCCGGGACCCGTGACGGGACGGCCACGACGGCCGTTGTCGAACAGGGCGTCGACCGACTCCTGCAGCATCCGCTTCTCGTTGTTGACGATGATCTCGGGCGCGCCGAGGTCGATCAGTCGCTTGAGGCGGTTGTTGCGGTTGATGACGCGGCGGTACAGGTCGTTGAGGTCGGAGGTCGCGAAGCGGCCACCGTCCAGCTGCACCATCGGACGCAGGTCCGGCGGGATGACCGGCACGCAGTCGAGCACCATGCCCATGGGGCTGTTGGTGGTCTGCAGGAACGACGCGACGACCTTCAGCCGCTTGAGCGCGCGGATCTTCTTCTGACCACGGCCCGAACGGATCGTCTCGCGCAGCGACTCGGCCTCGGCCTCGAGGTCGAAGTTGCGCAGCAGCGTCTGCAACGCCTCGGCACCCATGCCGCCGGTGAAGTACTCACCGAAGCGGTCACGGAGCTCGCGGTACAGGCCCTCGTCGCCGATGAGCTGCTTGACGTCGAGCTTGCGGAAGGTGTCGATGACCTCTTCGAGACGGTCGATCTCGCGCTGGGAGCGGTCGCGCAGCTGACGCATCTCGCGCTCGCCGCCCTCACGCACCTTGCGGCGGACGTCGCTCTTCGCGCCCTCGGCCTCGAGCTCGGCCAGGTCGGTCTCGAGCTTCTTGGCGCGGGCCTCGATCGTGGCGTCGCGGTTCTTCTCCAGCGTCGACTTCTCCGCGGAGATCTCGTTCTCCAGGGTCGACATGTCCCGGTGACGGGCCTCGGTGTCGACGGTGGTGATGAGGTAGGCCGCGAAGTAGATGATCTTCTCGAGGTCCTTCGGCGCGAGGTCGAGCAGGTAGCCCAACCGCGACGGGACGCCCTTGAAGTACCAGATGTGGGTCACGGGAGCGGCGAGCTCGATGTGGCCCATGCGCTCACGACGGACCTTGGCCCGCGTGACCTCGACGCCACAGCGCTCGCAGATGATCCCCTTGAAGCGCACGCGCTTGTACTTGCCGCAGTAGCACTCCCAGTCCCGGGTGGGACCGAAGATCTTCTCGCAGAACAGACCGTCCTTCTCAGGCTTGAGAGTCCGGTAGTTGATGGTCTCGGGCTTCTTCACTTCACCGTGCGACCAGGCGCGGATGTCGTCCGCGGTGGCCAGACCGATACGCAGCTCGTCGAACACGTTGACGTCGAGCAAGGTTCCTACCTTCTGCTGGTGGTGCTTGTGGATTGCTTAGCAGCTTGGGTGGGGCCGGCCGTCACGCTGGTGAGCGTGACGACCGGCCGCCGGGGTTCGTGCGTCAGACCTCTTCGACCGAAGACGGCTCGCGACGCGACAGGTCGATGCCGAGCTCCTCCGCCGCGCGGAAGAAGTCGTCGTCGGTGTCGCGCATCTCCACGGTGTTGCCGTCGGAGCTCAGGACCTCGACGTTGAGGCAGAGGCTCTGCAGCTCCTTGAGCAGCACCTTGAAGGACTCGGGGATGCCGGGCTCGGGCACGTTCTCGCCCTTGACGATCGCCTCGTACACCTTGACGCGGCCGAGGATGTCGTCGGACTTGATCGTCAGCAGCTCCTGCAACGCGTACGCCGCGCCGTAGGCCTGCATCGCCCAGCACTCCATCTCGCCGAACCGCTGGCCGCCGAACTGGGCCTTACCGCCCAGGGGCTGCTGCGTGATCATCGAGTACGGACCGGTCGAACGGGCGTGGATCTTGTCGTCGACCAGGTGGTGGAGCTTGAGGATGTAGACGTAGCCGACCGAGACCGGCTCCGGGAACGGGTCGCCGGAGCGACCGTCGATGAGCCGGGCCTTGCCGCTGGCACCGATGAGCTGCTGACCGTCACGGGTCGGCAGCGTCGAGGACAGCAGGCCGGTGATCTCCTCCTCGCGCGCACCGTCGAAGACGGGGGTCGCGACGTTGGTGCCGGGCTCGCCGTTGCGGGCGGGCTCGGGCAGCCGGGCCGCCCAGTCCGGGGTCCCCTCGACGTTCCAGCCGGTCTTGGCGACCCACCCGAGGTGGGTCTCCAGCACCTGGCCGACGTTCATGCGGCTGGGCACGCCCAGCGGGTTCAGCACGATGTCGACCGGGGTGCCGTCCTCGAGGAACGGCATGTCCTCCGGCGGGAGGATCTTCGAGATGACGCCCTTGTTGCCGTGCCGGCCGGCGAGCTTGTCGCCGTCCTGGATCTTGCGCTTCTGGGCGATGTAGACGCGGACCAGCTCGTTGACGCCCGGGGCCAGCTCGTCGCCGTCCTCGCGCGAGAACACGCGGACGCCGATGACCTTGCCGGACTCGCCGTGCGGCACCTTCATCGAGGTGTCGCGGACCTCGCGGGCCTTCTCCCCGAAGATCGCGCGGAGCAGCCGCTCCTCGGGGGTCAGCTCGGTCTCGCCCTTCGGCGTGACCTTGCCGACCAGCACGTCGCCGTCGCGGACGTCGGCACCGATGCGCACGATGCCGCGCTCGTCGAGCTCGGCGAGGACCTCGTCGGACACGTTCGGGATGTCCCGGGTGATCTCCTCGGCGCCCAGCTTGGTGTCGCGGGCGTCGACCTCGTGCTCCTCGACGTGGATCGAGGTGAGGACGTCGTCCTGGACCAGCCGCTGGTTGAGGATGATCGCGTCCTCGTAGTTGTGGCCCTGCCACGGCATGAACGCGACCAGCAGGTTCTTGCCCAGCGCCATCTCACCGCGGTCGGTGGACGGGCCGTCGGCGAGCACCTGGCCGGGCTCGACCCGCCAGCCCTCGTCGACGATCGGCTTCTGGTTGAAGCTCGTGCCCTGGTTCGAGCGCGCGAACTTCGCCAGCCGGTAGGTCTGCCGGGTGCCGTCGTCGGCCATGACCGTGACGTAGTCGGCGGAGACCTCCTCGACGACGCCCGGCTTGTCGGCCGTGACGACGTCGGCGGCGTCGACCGCCGCACGCAGCTCCATGCCGGTGCCCACGAGCGGGGCCTCGGCGCGCAGGAGCGGCACGGCCTGACGCTGCATGTTCGCGCCCATGAGGGCGCGGTTCGCGTCGTCGTGCTCGAGGAACGGGATCATCGCGGTCGCGACCGACACCATCTGGCGCGGCGAGACGTCCATGTACTCGACGTCGGCCGGCGAGAAGTAGTCGACCTCGCCACCCTTCTTGCGGACGAGCAGCTTCTCGTCCATGAAGTTGCCCTGGGCGTCGAGGACGGCGTTCGCCTGCGCGATGACGTACCGGTCCTCCTCGTCGGCGGACAGGTAGTCGACGTCGTCGGTGACCTTGCCGTCGACGATCTTGCGGTACGGGGTCTCGATGAACCCGAACGCGTTGATCCGCCCGTACGACGCGAGCGACCCGATGAGGCCGATGTTCGGGCCTTCCGGGGTCTCGATCGGGCACATGCGGCCGTAGTGCGACGTGTGGACGTCACGGACCTCCATGCCGGCGCGGTCACGGGACAGACCACCCGGACCCAGCGCCGACAGGCGACGCTTGTGGGTCAGGCCCGCGAGCGGGTTGGTCTGGTCCATGAACTGCGACAGCTGCGACGTCCCGAAGAACTCCTTGATGGACGCCACGACCGGCCGGATGTTGATCAGGGTCTGCGGCGTGATCGCCTCGACGTCCTGGGTCGTCATGCGCTCGCGGACGACGCGCTCCATCCGGGACAGGCCCACGCGGACCTGGTTCTGGATGAGCTCGCCGACGCTGCGCAGGCGACGGTTGCCGAAGTGGTCGATGTCGTCGGTCTCGTAGCCCTCGTCACCCGCGTGCAGGTGCAGGAGGTACTCGATCGTCGCGACGATGTCCTCTTCGGTGAGCGTGCCGGTCCCGATCGGGGTCTCGACACCCAGCTTCTTGTCGACCTTGTAGCGACCGACCTTCGCGAGGTCGTAGCGCTTGGGGTTGAAGAAGAGGTTCTCGAGCAGCACCTGCGCCGACTCGCGCGTGGGCGGCTCGCCCGGGCGCAGCTTGCGGTAGATGTCGAGCAGGGCTTCGTCGCCGGTGGCGATGTGGTCCTTCTCGAGGGTCGCGAGCAGCGTCTCGGACCAGCCGAAGCGCTCACGGATCCGCTCGGTCTCCCAGCCCAGGGCCTTCAGCAGGACGGTGACCGGCTGGCGGCGCTTGCGGTCGATGCGGACACCGACGGTGGCGCGCTTGTCGACGTCGAACTCCAGCCAGGCGCCACGGCCCGGGATGACCTTCACGCTGTAGACGTCGACGTCGCTCGCCTTGTCCAGCGTGCGGTCGAAGTAGACGCCCGGGCTGCGGACCAGCTGCGACACCACGACACGCTCGGTGCCGTTGATGATGAAGGTGCCCTTGCGGGTCATCATCGGGAAGTCGCCCATGAACACCGTCTGGCTCTTGATCTCGCCGGTGGTGTTGTTGGTGAACTCCGCGGTGACGAACAACGGCGCCGCGTAGGTCATGTCCTTGTCCTTGCACTCTTCGATGGACGCCTTGACGTCCTCGAAGCGCGGGTTGGAGAAGGACAGGCTCATCGAGCCCGAGAAGTCCTCGATCGGCGAGATCTCGCCGAGGATCTCCGCGAGACCCGAGGAGGTCGAGACCGCCCCGCCGGGGCCGCTCGAGGTCGCCGCCGCGGCGGCGACACGCTCTGCCCACGCCTCGTTGCCGACCAGCCAGTCGAACGACTCGGTCTGGAGGGCGAGCAGGTTGGGGACCTCGAGAGGCTCACGGAGCTTCGCGAAGGTTGTACGGGGTGGAGCTGCGGGTACACCCGCGATGGTGGTGGTGCTGGGAACGTCAGTGCTGCTGCGAGCCAAGATGCGTCCTTCCGAGGACCGGCGCCGTCATCGACAGCGCTGCGCCTCTGCGGGCACCACGAAGAGGACCTGGCCGGAGTGCGGGCCGGTCCGGATCTGGGCAGGCAGAAGGCAGCGCAAAGGTCGAGTGTAGCTGGGCGCGCAGCAGCTGTCGAGCCCCGGGTCGAGGTCCGCCCGGAGGCCCGGGAACGGGGCCGCACCGCTCGGGACCAGAGGTCCCGCCGGGGCCGGCCGCTCCGGGGCCGGGTGGCCGCGTGAGGCGTCGTGCTCCGGTAGAGGGTGCACCGCGGCAGAGGCTCCCGTCAAGCCGGAGCGCCGTGCGGTGGACGGCGTGTCGCGAGCCCCGTGCGGGGGGCTCGCTCAGGCGTTGTTGCCCAGTTGTTCGAGCGCGGAGACCAGCCAGGTGCCCCCGACGAGGTCCATCGTGACCCGGATCTGCAGGGCGTCGATGCGGGGCGTGGTCTGGGCCTTGTTGGTGACCGACTGCTGGGCGTAGACCAGCACGACCACCTGGCGGCCGTTCGGGGCGGCCGAGACCAGGCCCGCGGTGTCGACCTGACCGACCGCGACCGTCTGGCTCGAGGGCAGCTGTGGCTTGACCACGGTGTCGATGGCCTTGAGGTACTGGTCCTTGAACCCGCCGGTGATGACCGCCGCCGCCTTGGCGGCGTCGGCGTCGATGGTCTGGTAGCCGTAGCTGGTCAGCAGCGCGACGTCGGACTTCGCGCTCGCCAGCGCGCGCTCGGTCTGGGCCGGGTCGACCGCGGGGTCCGCGGTGAGGGTGCGGACCAGGAAGACGACCCCGACGGCCACCAGGGCCGCGACGAGCAGCAGCGACGCCACGGTGACGCCACGACCGGGACGGCCGGCCCCGGACTCCCCCGCCGGTACTTCCTCGGCGGACCCGCCGGCGGACCTGCCGGACCTCGCTGGGGACCCCTCTGTGGCGGCCGGGCTCTCGTCGGCGGGCCGGGGGCGGGGACGCGGGCGGGCGGCCGCCTTGCCGACCGACGACCTCGGCGTCGCGGAGGCGGGCCGGGCGGTCGCGGCCTTGG
>NZ_JBTJEQ010000045.1:0-37689 GCF_054456675.1 Jatrophihabitans sp. YIM 134969 | reverse complement strand
AGGCGCCGCGGCCGCCGACGCCGCCGCCGCCGGCGCCGACGAACCGACGGTGACGGCCGCCCGGCTCGAGCGGGTCGCGGGGCTGCTGCTGCGGCGGCTGCGCCCGACCCGCCCGGGCGACCTCACCCGGTCGCAGTCGTCGATGCTCGCCACCGTGCGCGACCACGGCCCGCTCTCGCTCGCGGCGCTCGCCGAGCTCGAGGCGGTGCAGCCGCCGACGGCGTCCAAGGCCGTCGAGCTGCTGGCTCAGCGGGGGCTGCTGCGTCGCGAGGTCGACCCGGCCGACCACCGCCGGCAGCTCATCGAGCTCGCCGGTGGTGCCGCCGACCTGCTCGAGCGTCGGTCCCGTGACGCCGTCACCGCCTTGTCGGCCGAGCTGGCCACCCTGTCCCCGGACCGCCGCAGCGCGATCGTCACCGCTCTCCCCGCGCTGGAGGAGCTCGTCAGGGACTTCGGCGCCCGCTGACGCCCGTCCGTGCCTGATATGGACAAATCCGGACAACTGGCAGGTTTCGGCCTGGCAACATGTGCGACCGGTCCAGACCGGGTCATGTCCTGATCTGCCCCATAAGTTCCTCTCATCCGAAAGCGGACCCACGCCCCGCTGCACGCCACGAGAGGACCCGAGTTGAGAACACCCCCGGCATTCCGGACCGCCGCGGTCGCCACCTGCACGATCGCGCTGACCACCACCGCCCTCGCCCACGCGGCCACCGCGAGCGCGGCTCCCGTGACCACCGCGAAGGCGGGCGGCGCGCACGTCGTCGCTCTCGCGGCCGAGCCCGGTTCCGCGCTCACCGGCCCCGCCGAGGGATCGGCCGCGACCGCCGCCGCCTCGCAGCGCGCCGCGGTCGCGAAGCTCGCGGGCCTCGCACCGTCCGAACTCACCGTCGCGGCCGTCCGCACCGGCCGGGCCGGCACCGACGTCCGGTACCAGCAGGTCGAGGCCGCGACGCCGGTGCGCGGCGCGGTCGTCGTCGCGAGCCTGCGCTCCGACGGCGCGGTGCTGGCCGTGCAGGGCCGCTCGTCCGGTCTCGCCGCCACCGCTGCCCGCCCGGCGACCACCGCCGCGGCCGCGGCGAGCGTGGCGACCTCGAAGGCCAAGGGCAAGCAGGCCGGCACCTACCGCGTCACCGGCACCACGCTGCAGTGGTACGACCCCGCCGTGGCCAAGACCGGCGCGTCGGCCCCGCAGCTCGTCTACTCGGTGAGCGTCGTGCCGAACGGCGGGGAGAAGGTCTACGGCGACGTGCTGGTGAGCGCCGCGGACAACGCCGTCGTCGCCGACGAGACCCAGCAGGCCGAGGCGCTGCGGCGCGCGGTGTGCGACGTCAACAGCGCGAACATCTCGACCAGCTCGATCTGCAACTACAGCCGCGCCACCCGCGCGGAGGGCGGTGGTTCGTCGGGCATCGCCGACGTCGACGCCGCGTACACCCGCTTCGGCACCGCGTCGGACTTCTACGCCTCACTCGGCACCGATCTCACCAACCTCATCGGCTACTCCAGCTCGACGAGCGGCGGCAAGTACCTGTCGGCGATCACCCGCGCCTGCCCCGCGGCCTACGGCTGCCCGATGCAGAACGCGTTCTGGAACGGCTACGGCATGGTCTTCGGTGCGGGCTTCACCCAGGCCGACGACGTCATCACCCACGAGTTGACCCACGGCGTCACGCAGAACGTGAACAACCTGCAGAACGGCGCCATCAACGAGTCGATGAGCGACATCATGGGCGAGTTCGAGGACATCGAGAACGGGGCGGGCAACGACTCCGCGTCGGTGGCGTGGCTCGTCGGCGAGGACCTGCCGGGCATCGGCGCGATCCGCGACATGAGCAACCCGCCGGCGTCGGTCGAGGGTGGTCCGCACCCGGACCGCATCGGTTCGCCCGATTTCGACTACAACGGCGAGGTGCACGGCATGAGCGGGCCGACGTCGAAGACGGCGTACCTCATCACCGCCGGTGGTTCCTTCAACGGTTACTCGGTCAGCGGCATCGGTTACAGCAAGGCCGAGGCACTGTTCTGGAAGGTCGAGAACACCCTCACCGCCTACAGCGGCTGGGAGTCCTTCAACACCGCGCTCGCCTCGGCGTGCTCGTCGCTGCAGTCCACGGGCGTCGTCACCGCGTCGGACTGCACCCAGGTCGCCAACGCCAAGGCCGCGACGGAGTTGACGCTCGCGACCGACGGCTGAGCGCCCACAGCCACGCCCGACCCCGAGCCACAGCCCGGGCCGCGATCCAGGACGTCGCGGCCCGGGCTGTGTGCTGTCTGCGAGTCCCGGTGACTGTGCCTTTCCGGGAAGCCGTCGGCACTGTGTTCGAGCCCCGTATGCACTAGCGTGCTCGCTCGTGGCTCAGCTCACCATGAACGGACAACGGGTCCTGCAGGTCCTCGTCCAGAACGAGACCGTCCGCGCCATGAGCGGCGCGATGGTCGCGTACGAGGGCAACGTCGAGTTCAAGCACGCCGGCATGGGCGGTGGTGGCGGCTTCAAGGCCGCCCTGAAACAGAAGATGACCGGCGAGTCGCTCAAGCTCATGGAGATGACCGGCCACGGCATGGTCTACCTCGCGGTCGACGCGATGGAGATCGAGCTGGTCCGGATCCAGAACGACACGCTGTTCGTGGAGTCCGAAGCGCTCCTGGCGATCGACGGCCCGCTGCGCACGGACGTCAAGTTCACCGGCCTGCGCGGCGCGTCGAGCGGGCAGGGCCTGTTCACGACGACCGTGTCCGGCGACGGCATGGTGGCCCTGCTGTCCGACGGTCCGATGATCGCTCTCGAGGTGTCGCAGCAGTACCCCCTGGTCGTCGACCCCGACGCCTTCATCGCCTACCGCGGCCAACTGCAGCAGACCTTCGTCACCGACGTGTCGTGGAAGACCGCCATCGGCGAGGGCAGTGGTGAGGCGTTCAGCCTCGCCTTCCAGGGCCAGGGCGTCGTCTACATCCAGCCGGCCGAGCGCGGCTCGCTCTTCGGCGACATCTGAGGCGGGGGACACCAGGCCGTGGCTCCCAGGTCCATGCTCTGCTGCGCGACGCTGAGGCACGGCGTCTGCTTCGTTGTCGTCGGCACCGGTACAACAGCGGTACCGGCTTCTCCTCCGCCTCGCATCCACCACACCTCAGCGCCGCTCGCGACGAGCGGGACCTAGGAGACACGACCAGTGCCGAACTTCGAGAAGGTCAACAGCAAGGTCATCAAGGTCCCGCTGACGGGCCCGGTCATCGCCCGGCGCGGGGCGATGCTCGCCTACACCGGTGACGTCCACTTCGTGCCGCACGGCGCGATCGGCATGGGCGGCGCGGGGCGGCCGTCGTTCGGAGGCATCGGCGGCATGCTCATGCAGCGGGCGGCCGGCGAGCACGAGCCGATGATGGAGGCGCAGGGTCAGGGCGAGGTCTGGTACGGCTTCCGCGGCGCGCACATCACGATCATCGACGTGCAGCCGGGCATGAACCTGCAGGTCGAGGCCGACCGGCTGCTGGCTCACGACGGATCGTTGCAGTCGTCAACGGTGTTCCTGGGCCAGGGCGGCATGCGGCAGGCCATCGGCGGTGCGATCTCCGGGCAGGGCCTGTTCACCACGCAGCTGCAGGGGCAGGGCTCGGTCGCGCTGCTCTCGCACGGCGGTGCGATCGCGATCAACGTCGGACCGAACGGCCCGGTGTCGGTCGACCCGCAGGCGTACGTCGCGGCCCTCGGCCAGCTCAAGGTCGACGTCGCCGCGAAGATCGGTTTCCGCGAGGCCGTGGGCCGCGGTTCCGGCGAGGCCATCCAGTTGAAGATCAGCGGCCAGGGCACGGTCTACGTGCAGGCCTCCGAGCAGAAGTTGTGAGAGGGCGCCCGTCATGACTGCTCCCACCGAGCCCAAGATCCTCAACCCGATGACGTTGCCGGACAACGACAACGTCAACAACTACGCCTTCTGCATCGAGATCTCGAACCCGTGGTTCGTCAAGAAGGGGGCGATGATCGCGTACTACGGGCAGGTCCGCTTCGAGGCGCTCGCCGCCACCTCGCTCATCGGGCTGGTCGCGACCAAGTTCTCCTCGCCGCTCTACGCGCAGGACTGGGTGGTCACGAACGGCCAGGGCAAGGTCATCCTCGGCGACCGTGGTTTCGACATCAACAGCTACGACCTCGACAACGGCAACCTGACCATCAAGGCGACGAACCTGCTCGGGTTCGAGACCGGCCTCGAGCTCAAACAGTCGATCATCCCGGGGTTCCTGACCCTCATCGGCACGGGCAAGTTCCTCGCGTCGTCGAACGGGCCGGTGATCTTCGCCGAGCCGCCGATGCGCGTCGACCCCGAGGCCCTGCTCGGCTGGGCCGACTGCCCGAGCCCCTCGGTGCACTACGACACCGGCTGGATGCACAGCTTCCTCGGTGCCATGGCGAACTCGGTGCTCGGCGTGCAGTCCGGCGAGGAGCGCCAGTACGACTTCACCGGTGCCGGCACCGTGCTCATGCAGAGTTCGGAGATCCCGCGCTACGACCCGGCCGTCACCCGGCTGGTGGAGTCGCAGCTCAACGGCATGGCGCCGACCGGGCTCCGACAGATCCAGATGACGATCCAACGGCGGTTGGGCACGCAGCAGTAGCGCTCCTCCGGCTGGGCTTCCACGACGACGGGGGTCCGAGTTCGCGGGTGGACGGCTGTCACCCGCGAACTCGGACCCCTGTCGTGTCGGTGGGTCACCCGGCCGCGGGCTCGTCGCGTCGGAGCAGGGCGAGCGCGATGAGCACGAACGGCAGGACGCCGATCGTGCCGATGAAGCCCAGGGCCCCGGGCAGGAAGAACGGCGCGGCGAAGAACAGCGGCGTGGCGAGGCTCCACCACGGCAGACGGCCGGCGCGGGCGAGGCCCACGACCCACGTCACGATCCCGACCGCCAGCGCGATGTTCGGGCTCTGCAGCCAGAACGACGTCCACCCGCCCGACCAGACGTCGTCGGTGACCTTGACGGCCGCGTCGGTCCCGACGATGCGTCCCATCGCGCCCTCGTAGTGGTCGAGCAGCAACAGACCGCTCATCTGCACCGCACCGAACGCCCCGAGCAGGGCGCCGACGGTCGTCGCGATCCGGCCACGGCGGCCGCGGACCAGCAGCATCGTCGCGACGAAGCCGACACTCGCGGCGACCCAGCCGTAGTGGAACAGCCCGGCCGAGAGCGCGGTCTGCGCCGGGTCGGCCGCGAGCGAGCGGACGTAGTCGGCGGTGCTGTCACTGTCCTGTGGCGGGCTGGTGAGACCACCCGCGACCATCCCGATCGGGAACAGGACCAGGCCGACACCGCCGGCCTTGCGCAGGACGGTCGTCGGCGTCCAGGTGGGTGGCGGCTCCGACGCGGTGGTCGTGGCGGTGCTGGGTGCGGTCTCGACGGCGGTCACGGTGACTCCTCGGTGGTGGCGGGCCGGGTGCCCGCTGCGGGTCAGACCCTCGTCGTTCGGGTTTGCGTCGGCCTTGTCGCGCGCAGCCGGTCAGGACGCAAGCCCCGGGCAAGTCCGGCCCCGAGCGCGTCTCGAAAGCCCGTGCTCTGCTGCGCGACGGGCGAGACGCGCCCTACTGTCGAGCCGTGACCGCTGACCTGCGCTTCTGGTTCGACCCCGTGTGTCCGTTCGCCTGGATGACCAGCCGCTGGGTGGAGATGGTGGCCGAGCAGCGTTCCTACGAGGTCGAGTGGCGCTTCATCTCGCTGCGGCTGATCAACAAGGACGTCGACTACGCCGCGCAGTTCCCGGCCGACTACGAGGCGGGGCACACCGGCGGGTTGCGGCTGCTACGGGTGGCGGCGGCGGTGCGTGATGCACAGGGCAACGATGCCGTCGGCCGCTACTACACCGCGATCTCGTCGCGGATCTTCGAGGCCGTCCCGCCGCCGGTCGACGCCGACGGTGACCCGCGGGCACGTCCGGACTCCGTGCTGCCGGCTCTCGCCGAGGCCGGACTGCCGGCGGAACTCGTGGAGTCCCTCGACGACACCTCGCGCGACGCGCAGATCCAGGCCGAGACCGACGAGGCGTTCGCCCTCACCGGCCGTGACGTCGGCACGCCGATCATCCAGTTCCGCCCGCCCGAGGGTGTGGCGTTCTTCGGTCCGGTCATCTCGCGCCGGCCGACGCCGGAGAACGCGGCGACGCTGTGGGACCACGTGATCGGCCTGGCCGAGTTCGGCGGTTTCGCCGAGCTCAAGCGTTCGCTGCGGGAACGGCCGCAGTTGCGCTCGTTCGGGTGGGAGCCGTCGTCGTCCGGGGACGCGGTCGAGGAGGACTGGCACGGCGGCAGCCGCCGCCAGCACCGCTAGTCCGTCACATGCCGGGGCCGGGCGGATCCATCCGGAACCCGATGCCCGCCTCGGTGGGCCCGGGGCCGTGCGGTCCACGCGGTCCATCACCGCGCGGCGTACCCGCCGTCACCTGCTCGGCCTCGGTCTTCGAGAGCTTCGTCGTGACTCCGCAGTACGTGCAGGTCATCGACCGGCTCACCGACACCGGGAACACCGGGATGAAGAACAGCGTGAACCACCGCATCCGTCGCGCCACCTGCTGCGCCACCGGGTTGTGGCAGTTGCCGCACACCAGGTTGACCGTGGCGATGAACTTCACCATGGTGCGGAAGCCGAAGATGATCACGATGCGTTCCCTCCTGCAGGATCCGCACATCGTCCGCCACCGGACTCCGCGTCCGTCGTCGGGGGCGTACGCCTACCGTCGTGACAGGGGTTGCCGCAGGAGGTCGGAGGAACGTCGTTGTCGCAGCGTGGGATCCACGCGCACGTCGCTCGGCTGACGGCGGTCGGCGTCCGGGGCGGGGCCGACGGCCGGTTCGTCGACCTGCGCCAGGTCACGTGGCTCGACCCACTGCACCTCGTGTGCGTCGCCGCGTCCGCGGCCGCCGCGGCGAGGGACGGCGTGCCGTTCGAGCTGCTCGGACCATCGGGTGAGCAGGCCCGCTACGCCGCGCGCATGCACCTGGGTGAGGTCCTCGACTCCTTCGGCGCGCGCCACACCCTGGCCCGAGGACGTGAACACGACCGCAGTGACGTGCTGGTCGAGACGACCGTGGTGCGCGACGCCTCCGGTGTCCGCGCGCTGGCGGAGTTGGTCTTCGACAAGGTGGAGAAGACGGACCGTCACCTCGCCGCCGGGTTGTTCACGTCGCTGGCCGAGATCAGCGCGAACGTCAACGAGCACGCCCAGAGCGTCGGGTTCGCGGCCGCCCAGACCGTCGACGCTGCGGGCGTCATCCGCTTCGCCGTCGCCGACTCGGGGGTCGGCATGCTGCACACGCTGCGCTCACGAGGTGCCCGGGACTCGCGCACGGCGATCGGCATGGCGCTGTCCGGGACGAGCCGGGTCGATGAGGCCACCCACGGACGAGGGCTGCCGTCGGTGGTGCGGGACGTCGCCGCCCTCGACGGTCAGCTGCTCGTCGCGTCCCACGACGCGGTCACGACCGTGGACCGGTCCGGTCGCACGCACCTGGCGGCCGAGGTGCCGTTCCGGGGCACCGTCCTCGAAGGCGCCCTGCCCCTCGCGGATCGTCGGACCCGGCGGGCGGGAGACCGTGACACACTGGCAGCAGACGATTGACACCCGATCGAACTCGATGGTAGGGACGCACCGTATGACGGAGTCGAAGGTCCTGCAGCTGCCGCGGCTGGTCGCCGGGCGGGACTTCGCTGCCGAGATGGTCGAGGCGTTCGCGGCGCGTGACGGCGCCCTCGACGGTGCCCGGGTCGTCGTCGACGCGTCGGAGTTGCTGAGTGGCACGGCGTCGTTCGCCGGAGAACTCGTGCGACGGATCCTCGTCGACGCTCACGCGGCCGAGCTGTTGCTGGTCGGTGCGCCGTTCCAGTTCGCCGAGGACGTGACCCTCGCGGCCAAGGAACTGGACGTGACGAGCCGCTTCGACGTCGCAGCCTCCCACCCGATCGCCAGCTGAGCCCCGGGTCGGCCGCCGGTCAACCGCGTCGCGTGCCTCTCCCGCTGGAGGAGCGCAGAGCTTCGGCGAACGCCGCGTGGAGGAGGTCCCAGTCGTCGGACTCGGTTCGCGGACTGACGTCCTGCCGGCTCACGAACCGCTGCTCGGCGTCGTGGAGCCAGCTCTCGAGCCGTTCGATCACGACGACGTCGTCAACGCGGCTCGACGTCACCACCACACGGTCACGGGCGTCGTCGAAACGACGCTGGGCGTCGTCGAGTTCGGTCGAGGGCAACCCGCCGCCGGCGCGTGCCGTGGCGCCGTAGTCCCGCAGTCGCCCGCGCACGGCCACGACCGCGTCCTGCGTGTCCAACAGCGCCGCGCGTCGCCGGTCGTACGCGCGCGCCCGCCGTTCGCGCCGGGTGAGCTCGATCTGGGTGCCGATCGCGACGAGCAGGGACACCGCGGCCGCGATGACGGCGGCGACCAGCGGCGCGGAGCCTGTCACGGTGCACCTCCGACCTCGCCTGCCTCCGGTGGCCATCATGCCGGTCGGGTCCGACGGCCACCGGACGGAGTTGTCCACAGATTCTCCGATCGTTGCGCACGAGGACGTGTTCTTTCGTAAGCTCCCGGTCAGTGAGCCGTACGCCCGGTCTGACCGGGTGTGCCCCGACCCCCGAGGAGCACCGCACCGTGCCGACCGCCGCGACCATCGTCGAGAGCGAGGTCCGTGAGCTGGTCCGCCGGCGTGGTCTCGATCCGGCGGTCGAGGCGGGGGCGGTGCGGCGGCTGGTCGAGGAGGTCGTCGCGGACTACGCCGACCGGGCGGTGACCTCGTCGCTGCCGCCGCTGGTCGACGCGCCAGCGGTGGGGCGCTCGGTCTTCGACGCCGTGGCGGGCTTCGGGCCGTTGCAGCCGCTGCTCGACGACGACTCGATCGAGGAGGTGTGGATCAACGAGCCCGGCCGCGTGTTCGTGGCCCGCGCCGGGCGGTCGGAACTGACCAACGTCATCCTCACCGCGCCGCAGGTCGCCGAGCTGGTCGAGCGGATGCTGCGGACCTCGGGGCGGCGGATCGACCTGTCGGCGCCGTTCGTCGACGCCATGCTGCCCGACGGCTCCCGGCTGCACGTGGTGATCCCGCCGATCACCCGCGGCCACATGGCCGTCAACATCCGCAAGTTCGTCATCGGGCTGCGCACCCTCGACCAGCTCGTCGCGGCCGGCTCGATGACGCCGCAGGTGCACCGGTTCCTCGACGCCGCCGTCACGGCCGGGCTCAACGTCCTGGTCTCCGGCGGCACCCAGGCCGGCAAGACCACCCTGCTCAACGCCCTGTGCGGCGCGATCCCCGGGCGGGAACGGATCGTCACGGTCGAGGAGGTCTTCGAGCTGCAGGTCCCGCAACCGGACACCGTCGCACTCCAGACCCGCCAGCCCAACCTCGAGGGCACCGGTGAGATCCCGCTGCGGCGGCTGGTGAAGGAGGCGCTGCGGATGCGGCCCTCGCGGCTCGTCGTCGGTGAGGTGCGGCAGGAGGAGTGCCTCGACCTGCTGATCGCGCTGAACTCCGGGTTGCCGGGCATGTGCACCCTGCACGCCAACTCGGCGCGGGAGGCCCTCGTGAAGATGTGCACACTTCCGTTGCTCGCGGGCGAGAACGTGTCGGCCGCCTTCGTCGTCCCGACCGTTGCAGCGTCAGTCGATCTCGTCGTCCACGTCGGTCTCGACCGGCACGGCCGCCGCCGAGTGCGTGAGGTCGTCGGGGTGACCGGCCGGGTCGAGCGCGACGTCATCGAGACCACCGAACTGTTCGGCCTGGTCGACGGTCGGCTGGTGCGGCGTGACGGGTTCCCGCCGCACGTCGAGCGGTTCGCCGATGCCGGGATCGACCTGCCTGCCTTGCTCGGGGTGGCGTGATGGGTGCCGTGTGCGGGCTGCTGCTCGGGCTGGGTCTGCTGCTCATCTGGCGCAGCGGGCCGCGGGCGCCGCAACGGGCCACCCGCGGGCCGGGCTGGCTGCAGCGGCGCCGTGAACGGCTGCGGCAGGCGGGGATCACCGCGATCAGCCCCGCCCAGTTCGTCGTCCTGCAGGTCCTGGCCGGAGTGATCGCGGGCGTCGTCGTCCTGGTCATCACCCAGGCCGTGACCGTTGCACTGTGCTTCGCCGTGTTCGGTGCGGTGGCGCCGGAGGTGGTCGTGCGGCGGATGCGGCTGCGGCGGCAGGTCGCCCTGCGGGAGCTGTGGCCGGAGGCGGTCGACAACCTCGCCAGTGCGGTTCGGGCCGGCATGTCGCTGCCGGAAGGCCTGACCGCGTTGGGGATCCGCGGCCCGGCCCCGTTGCGGCCGGCGTTCGCCCGCTTCGGCGCGGCGTACCGCGTCTCAGGTCGGTTCTCCGAGTGCCTCGACGCGCTCGAGGACGACCTGGCCGATCCCGTCGGCGACCGTGTCTGCGAGACGCTGCGCGTCGCTCGCGACGTCGGCGGCACCGACCTCGGTTCGGTCCTGCGCACGCTGTCCGACCTGCTGCGTGACGACGCCCGCACCCGGTCCGAGCTCGAGACCCGCCAGGGGTGGACGGTCAACGCCGCGCGTCTCGCCGTCGCGGCGCCGTGGCTCGTCCTGCTGCTGCTCGGCACCCAGTCCGACACCCTCTCCGCGTACGACTCACCCGGCGGCAGCCTGCTGCTCGTCATCGGCGCCGCCGTCTGCCTGGTCGCCTACCGCGTCATGCTGCGCATCGGCCGACTGCCCGAGGACCAGCGGGTGCTCCGGTGACGGGCGTGGTGCTCGGCGGTCTGCTCGGGCTGCTGTTCGCGGTCGGCGTGCTCGTCGCCGTCCGGTCCTCGCCGCCGATGCGCCCGATCAGGCTCGTCGACCGCGTCGCCCCCTACGTCGCCGACACCCCGCAACCCTCGCGCCTGCTGGGCACCGCCGCCGCGCCGTCGTGGCGCACCGTCGGCGGCCCGGCCCTCGCCGCGCTCACCCGCACACTCGACCGGATCGTCGGCGGCCGGGCCTCGGTGAGTCGGCGCCTGGCCGGGCTCGGGAGCGGCGGCACGGTCGAGGACTTCCGCATCGAGCAGGTGGTGTGGGGTGCCGTCGGCCTGCTCGCGGCCGGTGGGCTCGTCGCAACGCTGGGCGCCGCCCGCAGTGGGGTGTCGCCGCTGCTGGTCACCGCCGCCGCGCTGGTCGGCCTCGTCGCCGGCGTGCTGGGCCGCGACTGGTTCCTGACCCAGTCGTTGGCGCGGCGGGAGGACCGGATGATGGCCGAGTTCCCGGTCGTCGCCGACCTGCTCGCCCTGGCCGTCGTCGCGGGGGAGGCGCCGGCCGCGGCTCTGGCCCGCGTGTGTCGCCTCGTGCAGGGCGAGCTGAGCCGCGACCTCGGCTCGGCGCTCGCCCGCGCCCGCTCGGGCGAGCCGCTGACCCGGGCTCTCACCGACCTCGCCGACGCCACGACCCTCGAACCCTTCGGACGTTTCCTCTCCGGCCTGGTCGTCGCCATCGAACGCGGCACCCCGATGGCGGACGTCCTGCGCGCCCAGTCGGCCGACGTCCGCGAGTCACGCAAGCGCGCGCTGCTGGAGTCCGGTGGCCGCAAGGAAGTGGCGATGATGGTGCCGGTGGTGTTCCTGATCCTCCCGGTGACCGTGCTGTTCGCCTTGTACCCCGGTCTGCTGACACTCGTCAGCGTGACGAGCTGAGGAGGCCCCCCGTGCCGCAGTTGGAACTGCTCGCCGCCTGGTTCGCCGCGGGATACCGTGCGGTCGCGCGGCGGGTCACCCACGACGACCGGGGTGACGTGCCCGGGTGGGTCATGATCACCGTCATGACGGCCGGCCTGGTCGTCATCATCTTCGCGGTGTTCCGCGACCGGATCACGGATGCGATCGGCGATGCCATCGACTCGGTCACGAACTCGACGTCGAAGTAGCGCGGTCGCCCGGCTGCGTCGCCGGTGCGCCGACGACACCGGAGCCGCGGTCGCGGAGTTCGCGATGATCTCGGTGCTGCTGGTGTTCCTGCTGTTCGCGGTGCTGCAGGTCGCGCTGCTGTTCTACGTCCGCACCGTGGTGGCGAGCAGCGCCGCCGACGGTGCCCGGTACGCCGGCGCGGCTGATGTCCCGACCGCGGACGGCGCCGGGCGGGCGTCGGCGTTGATCGCCGACGGGCTGACCGCGGGTGTGGCGGCGCAGGTGCCGTGCGCGGCCACCGACGAGGTCGATCCCGATTCCGGCTTGCCGACCGTGCTGGTGCGGTGTCAGGGCGACATCGCGTCGGTGTTCCTGCCCATCGGGGCGTTCGTGCACATCGACGCCAGCTCCCGGGTGCTGTCGGAGCAACGGCCGTGACCCGGCTCCACGACCGGTTCCGCCGGCTGCGGGACCGGATCCGCAGCCGCGTGCGTGACGACGACGGCAACGCCACGGTCGAGTTCGTCTTCGTCGCGGTGATCGTCATGGTGCCGCTGGTCTACCTCGTCGTGGCGGTCGCCGTGGCGCAACGCAGCAGCCTGGCCGTCACCCAGGCGGCGCGGGAGGCGGGGCGGGCGATGGTCACCGCCGACACTGTGGGGCAGGGGCAGGCCCGAGCCGAGGTGGCGGTGCGGCTGGCGCTGGCCGACCAGGGGCTGCCGACCGACGGCACGACGGTGACGACCGTTGCCACCAGCACCAGTTGCGACGGACCCTCGATCGCGCCGACGTTCGCGCCCGGGTCGGAGTTCACGGTGTGCGTCGCGCGCCAGGTCGATCTGCCCGGCGTTCCGTCGATCCTGGCCGGACGCGGCGTCACGACCGTGGGCCGCTTCGTCGTGCACGTCGACGACTTCCGTGCGGTAGCGCGATGACGGCAGAGCCGTGCGGTAGCGCGATGACGGAAGAGTCGAGCCGTGCCGCGGTGAAGTCCGACGAGGGGTCGACGATCCCGCTCATCCTGGGCTTCTTCGTCGTCGCCGCCCTGCTCGTCGGTGGTGGCGTCGCGGCGGGTGACGCGTTCGTCGACCAACGCAGCGTCCAGAGCGTGTGCGACGGCGCCACCCTGGCCGCGGCCAACGCCGTCGACACCGGCGCGTTCCGGTCCGGCACCGCACCCGGGGCGGGCTCGGCCGCACCGTTGCGGGCCGTGCAGGAGGCGGCGGACGCGTACCTCGCCCGCGACCCGTCCCGCGCGGGCGTCACGGTCTCCACCACCGTGAGCGCCGACGGCGCACGGGTGGAGTCGACCTGCGTGCAGGTCCTGCCGATCACCTTCGGCGGCGTGCTGGGCTTCGGCGGCGGGGTCCGCCACGTGGTGACGTCGTCGGCGTCGACGGTGCTCAGCTGACCACGAGGGCGTCCTCTCAGCGGCGGAGTCGCTAGGGTCCGGCCATGTCGTACCCGGACCCGGTCTACTTCGGCGACACCGGTCAGGCCTCGGCGCGCCTGACCGCCCACGACACCCCACCGAACATCGACGGCCTGCCCCGCTCGACCTGCACCTACCTCGCCACCGGCGCGAGCACCGGCGGCAAGTTCGGGCTCTACCGGTGGACCTTCGGGCCCGCTCCCAGCGGGCCGGACCCGCACTTCCACCGCACGATCACCGAGTCGTTCTACGTGCTCGACGGCGTGGTCTCGATCCACGACGGCCACGAGTGGGGCGACCGGGTGGCGGGCGACTTCGTCCACGTGCCCGAGGGCGGCATCCACGGGTTCAAGAACAACTCCGGCGAACCGGCGTCGATGTTGCTGCTGTTCTCGCCCGGGGCGCCGCGCGAGGAGTACTTCGAGACCCTCGCGGAGCACGCCCGGGGCCGGGAGCTGCTGCCCGAGGAGTACGACGAGTTCATGCTCCGGCACGACAACATCTGGGTCTGACCGTCGACGTCCGAGTCCCTCATCACCGAATCACAGTTGTAACGCGTTCGACACCCGACGCGACGCCGATCGGGAGATCCTCTCGGCCATGAGCAGCGCGATCGCACCGCCCGACGTCGAAGCCGCCCTCGCCTCGTACGGCAGCAAGACCGTCGCCGTCGAGCCCGGTGGGGTCGAGTTCATCCCCCTCTCGGCGCGCCACGGCAAGCCCAGCGGGCTGTTCTGGACGTGGACGTCGCCGAACATGGAGTTCGCGACCATCACGGTCGGGATCCTCTCGGTGCTCGCGTTCGGCCTGACGTTCTGGCAGGCCGTGGCCGCCATCGTGATCGGCAACCTGCTCGGCTCGACCTCGATGGGCCTGCTGTCGACCTGGGGCCCGCGCGCCGGGCTGCCGCAGATGGTGCTCTCGCGGACCGGCTTCGGGTTCCTCGGCAACATCCTCCCGGCCGGGATCAACGCGATCGTCGCGGGCGTCGGCTGGTTCGCCGTCAACAGCGTCAGCGGCGCGCTCGCGCTGCACGCGTTGGCCACCGGCATCCCGGCCAAGCTGTGCCTGGTCATCGTCGTCGTGCTCATGCTCGCGCTGGCGTTCGCCGGCCACAACCTCGTGCACGCCTTCGAGCGGTACGCGTTCCCGGTGTTGACGGTCGTGTTCGTCGTCGGGGCGATCTGGGTCTTCGCCAAGGCCAACCCCGGCGCGCCCGCGTTCGACGAGCCGCCGTTCGTCGGCGGCACCATGGGCGGCTTCTTGCTCACCGTCGGCGCGACCTTCGGCTACGCCGCCGGCTGGAACCCCTACGCCTCGGACTACACCCGGTACCTCGCTCCCGAGACCCCGAAGAAGTCGGTCGGCCTCGCCGCCGGGCTCGGCGTGTTCGTCTCCTGCGTGTTCCTCGAGGTCGCCGGCGCGGCCATGGTCTCGGCCGTCGCGGAGCCGGGCATCGACCCCGGGATCTACACCAGCCCGATGCCGACCTGGCTCGGCAAGCTCACGCTGCTCGCCATCACCATCGGTGCCATCGCCGCCAACGCCTTGAACCTGTACTCGGCGTCGATGTCGTTCATGGCCCTGGGGATCCGGCTGCGCACCACCCTCGCCCGGGCCGGGGTGTCGGTGGTGTTCGCGATCGCCGGGCTCTGTGTCGGGCTGTGGGCGATCAGCAGCCCTGGCAACAACTACGAGAACTTCCTGCTGATCATCTCGTACTGGATCGGTCCCTGGCTCGGGGTCGTGTTCCTCGACCGGCTGTTGCACCGCCGCACCGCCGAGCAGACCTGGGCCGAGGTGGCCAGCACCCGGTACCAGAACTGGGCCGGCCCGATCGCGATGCTCGCCGGCATCGTCCTGTCCATCTGGTTGTTCTCGAACCAGACCAAGTACACCGGCGTCATCCCGAGCCACGAGCCGAAGTTCGGCGACATCGCGTTCTTCGCCGGCTTCCTCATCTCGGCCACGCTCTACACCGTGCTGAGCAAGGTCCTGCCGCGCCGTGGTGCCCTCGCCGAGGTGCCCGACCCGGTCGCGACCGCCACGGCGTGACCACCGACCAGGAGATGCTGGCGGTCGCCGTCGAGGAGGCGCAGCGCGGCCTCGCCGAGGGCGGGATCCCCATCGGGGCCGCACTCTTCGGCGCCGACGGCACGCTGCTCGGGCGCGGGCACAACCGGCGCGTGCAGGACGGCGACCCCTCGGTGCACGGTGAGACGGCCGCTTTCAAGGATGCGGGCCGCCAACGCAGCTACCGCGGCACGACGATGGCGACCACCCTCTCGCCGTGCTGGTACTGCAGCGGCCTGGTTCGGCAGTTCGGGATCAGTCGGGTCGTCATCGGCGAGGCCACCACCTTCCACGGTGGTCACGACTGGCTGGCGGAGAACGGGGTCGAGATCGTGGTGCTCGACGACCCGACCTGCACCGCGATGATGCAACGGTTCGTCACCGAGCAGCCCAGGCTGTGGTTCGAGGACATCGGCGACGACGAGTCGACGGGGGAGACGTCCTGATGGGTGCGGTACCGGTCATCGACCTCACGCCGTGGTTCGAGGGGGACGACGTCGCCCGGGCGCAGGTGGCCGCGGCCGTCGACGAAGCCCTGCAGGACGTGGGGTTCCTGCTCGTCACCGGTCACGGTGTGCCCGCCGGGCTGCGCGACGCCGTGCGGGCGCAGGCCCGGGCGTTCTTCGCGCTGCCCGAGGCCAGCAAGCGCAAGTACGCGGCCACCATCGGCGGCCGGGGCTGGCTGCCACCAGGTGTCGAGGCCAACGCCCACGCCGATCCCTACAGTGACGCCCCGCCGGAACCCGGAGCGCCCGACCTCAAGGAGTCGTTCGCGCTCGGCGCCGACAAGCCGACGGGCGACCCGGAGCTCGACCGGTTGTGGTTCCTGGCCAACGTCTGGCCGGAGGAGCTGCCGGAGTTCGCGCCCGTGGCCATCGACTACCTGGCCCGCATGAACCGCCTGGCCGACGAGTTGCTGCGGGTGTGCGCCGCGGCGATCGGCCTGCCGGAGCGAGACTTCTTCACCCGGCACACCGGCCACGCCACCCACACCATGAACGTCAACTGGTACCCGCCGCTGGCCAAGACCGGTGCACCGGGCAACGATCAGTTCCGCATCGGCCCGCACACCGACTTCGGCACCGTGACCATCCTCGACCGCGAGCCCGGCAAGGGTGGTCTGCAGGTGTGGACCGAGTCCGACGGCTGGGAGGACGCACCGTGGGTGGACGGCGCCCTCACCATCAACACCGGTGACCTGCTGGCGCGGTGGAGCGGTGACCGCTGGAAATCCAACCGGCACCGGGTTCTGCCCCCACAGGCGACCGCCCCCGACGAGGACCTGGTCTCGCTGGTGTTCTTCTACGAGGCCGACGCCGACACCGTGGTCGAGGCGCTGCAGCCGCCGTACGGACGCCCGAACGACCACGCGCCGGTGGTCGCCGGCCGGTTCATCCTCGACCGGCTCGAGGCCATCACCGTCGCCTGAGCGGCGCGAACGCAACGACCTGGCTCCAGGCCGGACCGACCTGAGCCGGCCCGCCCGGCCCGCGCACCGCGGGCCGGGTGGGGCGTCAGGACTTCGGGATGCTCACCTTGAACGACACCGGCGTGGTGACGGTGAACGTGATGCCGTTGCTGTTGGTGTACGCGCCACCGACGGTGATCGTGCCCTCGGTGAAGCCCGCCGGGACCTCGAACACCGTGCGGTTCGCGACCAGCTTGGCCTGCGTCTTCTGCCCACCGGGCAGGGTCAGCACCAGGTGCGACGGCTCGAAGGTCGCGGAGTCACCCGCGCTCGAACCGGTGAACGGGGGCGGCGAGTCCGTGGAGAACGTGTACTTGAGGTCGGTTTCGAGGATGGCGTTGCCGGGCGCGCCGGCCTTGGCGGTGCCTTCGTCGTCGGCCCAGTAGAACAGCCCGGCCACCGAACCCGACAGCGTGCACGGCCGGCTCGCGCTGGCCCCGCCGCCGGTCTCGGTGAAGGCGAACGACCGCGGCGGCGTGAAGGAGCCGAACCGGTTGTCGCGCGCCAGGACCGCGATGTTGCTCGTCCCCGGCTTGCCGGTGAGCAACGAGAGGCTCTGCTTGACGCCGTCGGCACTGGTCACCAGGTCGACCGACTTGGCGTCGGTCGGCACGGCGATGACGTTCGTGGCGCTGAGGTCGGGGATCTCCTGGCCCGACTGGCCGTCGACCGACACCGTGAGGTCGAGGGAGTCCGCGCCGTCCGTGGAGTCGCCGTCGCCCGGGGCGTCGGCGAGCTCGAAGGCGATGAGCTTCTGGCCCTCGGGGGCCGAGCGGGCGTCGGAACCCTTGCCGTAGCGCTTGATCTCGCCGAGCTTGTCGATCGTGACGCCACCCTTGAGCGCGCCCATCGTCGCGCCGGCCGGGGCGTCGGGGACGTCCACACCGGTCACCGTGGTGAAGACGTTCTCCTCGGCCGGGGGCGGCTCCGGGACGGTCAGCCCGCCCGCTCCGTTCGGCGGCGAGGCGCCGTCGGGGCGCACCAGCTCCTGGTCGGCGGGAACCGCGGTCGCGCCGGCCTCGGTGCCCTTGGCGTTGATCGACAGCGTCACCTTGTCGCTGCCGGACGCGGCGAGGCCGTACGGGATGTACGGCTTGTCGGTGGTGCCGTCGACGAACAGCGCCGGGCCGCAGTAGACGGTGTCGCTGACGTCGGTGTCCGGGGTGTCCTTCGGCGGGTTCTTCGGCACCGAGAACCAGCACCGGGTGTCCTTGCCCTTCACGCCCTTGACGTCGCCCACCAGCGTGTCGAGGTCGCTCTGGGCCTCGGTGAGCACGGCGTCGGGGTTCGCGACCTCCTTGCCCTGCCAGGTCACGGCCGGGCCGCCTCGCAGGAACAACGCCCACGCGCCCACGCCGAGACCGGCGACCAGCACGACGACGATCCCGATGACCAGCGCGATCTTGCCGCCGGAGCGCTTCTTCGCCGGGGTCGGCGGCAGGCCGCCGGTGGGGGAGCCGTAGGCGCCGGACCCGTAGGCCGCGTAGGACGGGTCGACCGGCTGCTGGCGGGTGTCCTGCCCGCTGCCGTAGCCGTACCCCCCGCCCTGGTTGCCGTAGCCGCCGCCGTACGACGGCTGCTGCTGGGTCGGCTGGTCGTAGGACGGCTGCTGCTGGGTCGGCTGCTGGTAGCTCGGCTGGCCGTACTGCTGCCCGTACTGCCCGGGCTGCTGTCCGTACTGCCCGGGCTGCTGCCCGTACTGATCGGGCTGCTGCCGGGGGAGGAACTGCGTCTGGTCGGCCGCGGACGTCCCCGACCCCTCGCCGGGGTTGCCGTACGACGGCGCCCCGTACGAGGGCGCGCCGTAGCTCGGAGCGCCGTAGCCGCGGGGGGCGTCGGGGTTGTCGGCCCCGCCCTCGCGGGCCGCGTCGCCGGCGTTCTCCGCGGGCTTCGGCTCGTCCGGTCCCTGCTGGGGAGGCCAGGCGCCCCAGTTGCCCTGGTCGGTCATCCTCGTGCTGTCCCCTCGCCGACGTGCCCGGACCCGGACATCTTGCCACGAAGCAAACGCCGTGGCCTGCTGGAGATCAGGATCGAGTCAACGCCGTCGCAGCGTCGACCGTGTGCCGGAGCAACAGCGCCGTCGTGACCGGCCCGACGCCGCCCGGCACGGGTGTCAGCGCGCCCGCGACGCCCTCGACCGCGGCGGCGTCGACGTCGCCGACCAGCCCCTCCGGCGTGTCGTTGGTGCCGACGTCCACGACGGTCGCGCCCGGCTTGACGAACTCGGCCGTGACCAGCCGCGGGCGTCCGACCGCCGCGACCAGCACGTCGCCGGTGGCGGCGACCGCGGGCAGGTCGACGGTGCGCGAGTGGCACACCGTGACGGTGGCGTTGCGGTCGAGGAGCAGGTGCGCCGCGGGCTTGCCGACCACGGTCGATCGGCCGATGACCACCGCGTGGCGTCCCTCGAGCGCGACCTCGTGGTGGTCGAGCAGGGCGAGCACGGCCGCCGCGGTGGCGGGAGCGAACGCGGGCAGCCCCGCGACCAACCGGCCGAGAGACTCCGGCGACGCGCCGTCGACGTCCTTCGCCGGGGGGATGGCACCGGCCAACTCCTCGAGCGACGCTCCCCCCGGCAACGGGGTCTGCAGGATGATCCCGTGCACGGCGGGGTCCGCGCCCAGGTGCCGCAGTTCGTCGGTCAGGCGCTCGGGCGTCGCGAACAGGTCGACGACGGTCGCCTCGATCCCGACCTTGGCCGCGGCCTTGACGATCGAGCTGACGTACCAGGCGCTGCCGCCGTCGTCGGTGGCCGTGACGATCGCGAGCGTCGGTGTGGTGCCGCTCGCGGTGAGCGCGGCGGCGTCGGTGGCCACGGACGCCCGGATCGAGGCCGTGAGCTCCTTGCCCGACAGGACGGTGGTCACGCTGTCGACGCTCACGACGCCGGGGCGATCGTCGCCCGGACCGCCGAGGTCACGGCGTCGGCGCGGGCGGCGACGTCGTCGACCCCCGCGAGGGCGGCCCGCAGCCGGGCGGCGGCGTCCGCGTCCTTGATGCCGCCGAGGTTGATCTCGACGTTGACCCGGGCCGTCGTGACGGCCGCCCGGGCGGCGTCGGCCGCGGCGGCGACGTCGGTGACGACGTTGCGGTTGCCGACCGGCAGCAGGGTCTCGGCGAGCTCGACCAGGCGGGTGCCCACCTCGATCACCGCGGCCGGCGGGGCCGCGGCCCCGACCAGCGCCGACGCGATCGCGGCCGAGCGGGTGGCCTTGGCGTCGTCGGTGTCCTTCGGCAGCCCGTAGGCGGCCCCGACCGCGCCGAACGCCTCGGCGTCGTCGGCGGCCAGCTGCAGTGCGCGGTCGCGCAGCGCGTCGGCCTCGGCGAGCACGCCGCCGATGACCTCCGCGTGCTCGGCGTACTTCGCGGTGTCGCTGTAGCGGGCGACCATCGCGAGCAGGGCCGCACCCTGCGCCGCGGCCAGCGCGGCCGCGGCCCCACCGCCCGGGGCGGGCTCGCGGGCCGCGAGGTGGTCGAGGTACTCGCCGACGGTCTGTTCGCGCACGGGAGCCGAGCGTAGAGGAAGCCGGTTCCGCTGCACGGTGCAACAGAAGCGGTCGACCGGCCGCCCAGGCGACGGGTGCCCGCGCTGCTCTGGCGCTGCTCGCACCGGTGCGAGCAGCGCCAGAGCCCCGCGGGGAGGGGACCGCGAGGGCCGGGCCGGCTGTCCGCGAACGGCGTGAAGGCCGGGAATGTCCGGATCGGGCGGTGGGCGTCCGGCGCGATCGGCCGAGGGAGGCGCCGACCCGGGTAAACTGGCCGGTTGTGACCGACGTCCCCACGCGCCTCGAGGAACTGAGCGCGACCCTCGACACCATCGAGGCCGTGCTCGACCTCCCGCGCATGCAGAGGGAGGTCGCGGAACTCGAGGAGAAGGCTGCGGCCCCCGATCTCTGGGACGATGTCGACGCGGCCCAGGCCGTCACCACCAAGCTGTCCTACCTGCAGGGCGACATCCGGAGGTTGAGCGGCCTGCGTCGGCGTCTCGACGACGTCGCGGTGCTGTGGGAGCTCGCCGAGGCCGACCCCGACAGTCCCGACGGCATCGAGGCCCACAGCGAGGCCGAGACCGAGGTCGCCGCGTTGGGCAAGGCCGTCGACGAACTCGAGGTCCGCACCCTGCTCTCGGGCCAGTACGACGCCCGCGAGGCGCTGGTCACCGTGCGCGCCGAGGCCGGTGGGGTCGACGCCGCGGACTTCGCCGAGATGCTGCTGCGCATGTACAGCCGCTGGGCCGAGCGCCACCACTACTCGACCGAGGTCCTCGACACGTCCTACGCCGAGGAGGCGGGGATCAAGTCGGCGACGATGAAGGTCAAGGCCCCCTACGCGTACGGGACCCTCTCGGTCGAGCAGGGCACCCACCGGCTGGTGCGCATCAGCCCGTTCGACAACCAGGGCCGCCGCCAGACGTCGTTCGCGGGCGTCGAGGTGCTGCCCGTGGTCGAGCAGTCGGACCACGTCGAGATCCCCGACGACGACATCCGTGTCGACGTCTACCGGTCCTCCGGCCCCGGCGGGCAGGGCGTCAACACGACCGACTCCGCGGTCCGCATCACCCACCTGCCCACCGGCATCGTCGTGTCCTGCCAGAACGAGCGCTCGCAGATCCAGAACCGCGCGAGCGCCATGAACGTCCTGCAGGCGAAGCTGCTCGAGCGCCGCCGCGAGGAGGAGCGCAGCGCCATGGACGCGCTGAAGGACGGCGGTTCCAGCTGGGGCAACCAGATGCGCAGCTACGTCCTGCACCCGTACCAGATGGTGAAGGACCTGCGCACGGAGCACGAGGTCGGCAACCCGCAGAGCGTGCTCGACGGCGACATCGACGACTTCATCGAAGCCGGCATCCGGTGGCGCCGCAGCGCCGACAGCGCATCCTGAGCAAGCCCCTCGACTGCCTGAGAGTCTGCCGCCGCACCGGTCCGGATGACCGGATCACGCCGGATTCACCGGATCACGGAGGGGGTCACGGCTACACTCGCCCTCCGTGATCCACGCTCCTGCACCGCGGCCGGCCGCCTCGTGATCGTTCTCGACGAGGTCACCAAGTACTACCCGACCTCCTCACGCCCGGCGCTGGAGGACGTCAGCATCAGCGTCGACAAGGGCGAGTTCGTCTTCCTCATCGGACCGTCCGGATCGGGCAAGTCGACCGTGCTGCGCCTGCTCCTGCGCGAGGAGCAGATCGACAAGGGCACGATCACCGTGAACGACCGCGACCTGCGCAAGCTGCACGGCCGTCGCATCCCGCAGCACCGCCGCACGATCGGCTGCGTGTTCCAGGACTTCCGGCTGCTGCCGCGCAAGACCGTCTACGAGAACGTCGCGTTCGCCCTCGAGGTCATCAACAAGAGCTCGCGGCAGATCAAGCGGACCGTGCCCGAGGTGCTCGACCTGGTCGGCCTCGACGGCAAGGCCACCCGCATGCCCAACGAGCTGTCCGGTGGTGAGCAGCAGCGCGTGGCCATCGCGCGCGCGTTCGTCAACCGGCCGCTGCTGCTGCTCGCGGACGAGCCCACGGGCAACCTCGACCCCGACACCAGCCAGGGGATCATGAACCTGCTCGAGCGCATCAACCGCAGCGGCACCACGGTGGTGATGGCGACCCACGACAACAACATCGTCGACGCCATGCGCCGCCGGGTCATCGAGCTCGAGGGTGGCCACGTCGTCCGGGACCAGTCCCGCGGCGTGTACGGGGTGGGTCGCTGACATGCGCCTGAACTTCATGATGTCCGGCGTGGCCACGGGGCTGCGCCGCAACCTGTCGATGACGATCGCGCTGATCCTCTCGACCGCGATCTCGCTGGGCTTCCTCGGCGCCGCGCTGGTGGCGAGCACGTTCATCCAGGACTTCCGCGACAAGTACGAGGACCAGCTCTCGGTCACGATCTACCTCTGCCCGACCATCAACAGCGACTCCGACACCCAGTGCGCCGCGGGCCGCTACACCGACGCCCAGCAGTCGGCGCTCGCGGCGAAGCTGCGTGACGACGACCGGATCGCGTCGTTCACGTTCTTCACCGAGCAGCAGTCCTACCAGCGGGCCAAGGCCACCCTGCCGGAGGCGACCGCCGACAACCTCGAGGTCGGCGTCATCCCCGCCCTGTTCCAGCTCAAGCTGAAGAACATCCAGCGCGACTACGACGGCGTCAGCGCCTCCTACGAGAAGGCGCCCGGCGTGCAGTCGGTGCAGAACCAGAGCGACGAGTTGAGAACGCTGCTCGACCTGTTCGGTCAGGTCCGCACGGCGTCGTTCGTGGTCGCGATCATCGTGCTGATCTCGGCGATCATCCTCATGGCCAACACCATCCAGGTGGCCGCGCAGCACCGGCGCAACGAGACCTCGATCATGCGGTTGGTCGGCGCCTCACGCTGGGTGACCCAGCTGCCGTTCATCATCGAGGCCGTCATCGCCGCGGTGGTGGGCGGCATCATCGGCACCGCCTTCGTGTTCGTCGGCCGGTCGCTGTTCTTCTACCGGGTCTTCGGTGACCAGGTGAAGTCGCGCATCTTCCCGCCGATCGAGGTGTCGACCGTGCTCACCTGGGGGGCGGCCGGGATCGGGGTCGGGATCGTGCTGGCGGCGCTCACCGCCTGGGCCACGCTGCGGCTGTCGGTGAAACTGTAGGACGGGCCCCCGCCCGCTGACGGATACTGGACGCATGGCGAACGCGGTGAAGGGGTCGAGCAACCGACCCGAGGGGCGCTCGGTCGTCGCGCAGAACCGCAAGGCCCGCCACGACTACACGATCCTCGAGACGCTCGAGGCGGGCCTCGCGCTGCAGGGCACCGAGGTGAAGTCGCTCCGAGAGGGGCGGGCGAGCCTCGTCGACGGGTTCGCGATGATCGACAACGGCGAGGTGTGGCTGCACAACGTCCACATCCCGGAGTACGACAAGGGCTCGTGGACCAACCACACCGCTCGCCGCACCCGCAAGCTGCTGCTGCACCGTGCCGAGATCGAACGGCTCATCGGCAAGACCAAGGAGAGCGGGCTGACGCTCGTCCCGCTCTCGCTGTACTTCACCCGCGGCAAGGCCAAGGTCGAACTCGGGCTCGCCCGCGGCAAGCGGTCGTACGACAAGCGTCAGGACCTCGCCCGCCGCGACGCCGACCGCGAGGTCAGCCGGGCGCTGGGGTCGCGGCTCAAGGGTCGCGGCCTGCCCGTCGGCGCCGACTGAGGCGTCCGCCGCCGTCCGAGGTGGGCGGTGGGAAGACCGGGCTGGACGGCCGCGTTACGCTCACTGTCCGACCTCGCCACGACGGGAGGGCGGCGTTCCACCGAGGGGGTGCAAGGTTTCGACCTCGTACGTGGAGTCGAGAGAAGCGGGCCGAGGAACGTGCTGCTGCCCTCGTTAATCATGCGGCACAAAACAACACAAGCGCCGACAACAGTCGCGCCGGCTACGCCCTCGCTGCCTGACAGCGATCGCGTGCCTGTCAGCCCGGGTTTGTCACCGACCCGGTCCGCTGGCATCAGCTAGGTGACTGACCGTCCGACCCGGCCACGGGGTCGGACGGGACATCTCACAGTGGCTGAGCCCGTCACCGGGTCGTGTGCGTCACCGGTGGGGCCGAGAAAAACACAGCACACTGCGCCCGGAGAAGTCTCGGCGAAGCGGCGGGGGACGGGGGTTCGATTCCCCCCACCTCCACCCTCGCAGACGGCCCCGTGACCCACCGGTCACGGGGCCGTCGTCGTCCCGGCCGGATTTGCCCCACCCGACCACGCGTGATGGGGTGCCGCCGTGGGCTGGGTCGGGTCGGACACGTTCGGGGCGGTCCTCGACCTGCTGCGCGACGCCGCGGTGGCGGGCTGGCTCGCGACCGTCGTGTTCTGCGCCGTCGCGGGCGTCGCCGTCGCCCTGTGGGCGGGGGTGCCGTGGTGGGCGGGCCTGCTGCTCGGCGCCGTGACCCTCTACCTCGGCCTCGCGGTGCTGCTCGTCGTCGGCGGCGTCCGGGCCGGTGGACGCGCCCGCAACGCCTACGTCGCCCGCTCCGCCGCCCGAGGCGCGCCGTCGCCGCCTCCGGCGGTCACCGGTCCGCGCCAGCCGTTCGTCACGCCGGGGCCGTTCAGCGCGCCGGGGCCGTTCAGCGTGCCGGGGCCGTTCAGCGTGCCGGGACAGCAGCCGGTCGAGCCGTCGGTCTGGCGACGCGGCCGCGCCCGGGTGCGGCGCGGGTGGCGGTGGTGGACCCGGACGCCTCCAAGCCGTGCCGACGTGGTCGTCGCCGTCCTCACGCTCGTGGTGGCGATCGGGCTCGTGGTCGCGACCCGGGTCAGCTGGGTGAGGATCTCGGCGGTCGGCCGGGAGGTGACCGGTCTCGGTCCGTTCGCCATCCAACTCGGCCTGTTCGTCGTGCTCAGCGCTCTCGCGGCGGTGGTGTGCGCGGCGGGCGTGCTGCGGTGGCGTTCGGCGTGGTGGCCGGTGCTGCTGGCCTGGTTCGCCACCTGGTGGCTGCTCGTGGCCGTCGAGGCGATGCGGGCCGAGGGGGCGTTGACGGCGCTGAACCGGCTCGCCCGCGACCAGATCCGGAGGCGCAGCGGCTACGACGTGCGACCGGAGCTCGAACTCGGGGTGGGCTGGTCGGTGATGGTGGTGCTCGGGGTGGCGATGATGGTGCTCGCGGTCGCGCTGCTCGTCCTGCAAGGTCGCCGGACGGCCCATTACCCTGCGGCTGCACGATCATGACCAGCGGCGGGGGCCGCCCACCCGGGCGACCCCGGCGTTCCACTGCCCATCCGAGGAGACCATGACCGCCGGTCGCGATCCCGACCTGCTCGCGTCCTTCCGCGTGCGCGTCCAGGCCCACCCGCTGCTCGCCGGGTTGGGGGAGGACTACCTGGAGGCGGTCGTCGCGGCGTCGCCGTCCTCCGACGCCGACGAGTTGCGGACCATCGCCCGCGACTTCGCGCCGCTGCACCCGGGGCAGGTGCTCCCGCTCTGGTCGGCCTGGCGGCAGTCCCAGCGGGAGGTGCAGGCGGCGACGCCCGACACCCCGCCCGAACCCGAGCCTCCGGTCGTCACGTCGCAGCAGGAGACTTTGGTCCACCGCCCGCTCCAGGCCGCGCCCGAGCCAACCCCAGAGCCGGAACCGACGCCCGAACCGACGCCGGAGCCGGAGCCCGAGCCGGAACCGACGCCGGAGCCGACGCCCGAACCGACGCCCGCACCGACCGTCGAGACCGGCCCGACCGTCGAGCTCATGACGCCGCCGGAGCCGGTCGACGCGGCGCCGAGTGGGTCGGCCCCCGCCCCGGCGCCGGTCGAACCCACACCGGCGCCGGGTCAGGCCGAGTGGAGGTTCCAGCCCGACGCCGGCGTGCCGACGCCCGAGACCGTCACGCCCGAGACCGTCGCGCCCGAGACCGGCACGCCCGAGACCGGCACGCCCGAGACCGTCGCGCCCGAGACCGGCACGCCCGAGACCGGCACGCCCGAGACCGGCACGTCCGAGACCGGCACGCCCGAGACCGGCACGCCCGCGGTCGACGTCGAACCCGTCCCGGCCGCACCGTCTCCCGAGGTCACCGACGCCCCCGCGCTCGGCGCCGTCGCGGACCAGGCGGCGTACGGCATGCCCGCGGCGCCTGAACCCGAGACGCCGGAGGCCGAGACGCCCGCTCCCTCGCCGTCCCGCCCCGTGCCGGAACCCCAGCGCGCGCCGGTGTTCGACGACGACACCCCGCCGCCGCCCGGCGTCACCGACCTGCGCGGCCGGGCCGCCGGACGCGCGATCCGCCTGGTGTGGACCCGCCCGGCCGGGGTGGCCACCGTGCGCGTCTACCGCAACCGGTCGGTGCCGGTGCCGACCGACTACTTCGTCCACCTGCGCCAGCCGGTCGACGCCGGCGCGAGCGACTGGGTCGACACCGACGTCGACCCCGGCGTCGTCTACCACTACCGCGTCACCACCGTCGACGACGCCGGGCGCGAGTCCGGTGGCCTCGATCTCGAGGTCGCCGCACCCGCGCTGCCCGCCCCGCTCACCGACCTGGACCTGGAGACCGTCCAGCGCGGCCGTGCCCTCGCGGTCGACCTGTCCTGGCCGGTGCCCGCCGACGGCGCCGAGGTGTGGGTCCTCGCCGGGAACTCCGAGCCGCAGCGGCCCGTCCCGCACGAGCAGGTCACCACCGACCAGGTCGCGAGCCTGGGCCTGGGTGAACGCGCCCACGGCGAGGCCAGCGTGGTGCACGGCCGGGCCGTGCTCGCCGACGTCGCCGTGCCGGGCGACGGCACACGGGTCTGGTTCACCGCGGTGAGCGTCATCGGCGAGATCGCCGTGGTCGGGCTGACGGTCGCCGCCATCGCGGTCGCCGCGCCCTCCGACGTCGAGGTCGTCGACCGCGTCAGCTGGCAGCTGGTCCGCTTCGAGTGGCCCGCCGGCGCCACCTACGTCGACGTCGCGCCGCGCTACCGCGGTGACGGCGCGGGCGGTGAGGCTCCGGTGTGGGCGAGCCGGCTGCGGATCAACCGCGACCGGTACGACCGTGACGGCGGGGCGCTGTTCGACGTCCGGCACCCGCTCGACGTCGTCCCGCACCAGCTCGCGCTGCGCGGGGTCGACCGCTACGCCGGCCGCGAGCAGCACGGCCCGGCCGTCACCGTCGACTACGCCGGCCGGTGGCTCATCGACTACCACCTCGCCCACCCGTCGCGGCACTCCAGCGCGCGGCAGTACACGGTCGAGATCCGCTCGCTGCACCCGCAGGCGCACTGGCAGAGCCCCGGGGTGGCGGTCCGCGTGCTCCACCACCCGTACCGGATGCCGTTGTCGCCCACCGGCGCCGACGTCGTCAGCCTGCCGATCCACCGCGACGCCGAGCACGGCCTCGGGGTCGTCGAACTGCCCCCGGGCGCGCTCATGGCCGGGGTGCCGACCCCGGTGGGCCAGGTCGAACTGCCCGACGGCTTCGTGCGGGTCGTCGTCGACTCGCTGGACCCGCGCACGCCGGCGACCGTCCTGGACCCGCCGCCGCCGGTGCTGCTGCCGCCGAGCCGGCGGGTCAACGCCCGGCTGTTGCCGCACCAGTTCCGGTGCCGGCGCTGCCTCGCGATCGAGGACCGGTTGCCGCAGGTCTTCGAGTGCGAGTTCCGCGACTGCCCCGGCCGGGGTCCCAACGGGCCGCAGCGGTTCACCCCGGCGCCGCCGCCGGTCCAGCCGGGCGCTCCGGGGCCGGGGGGACCCCCGCTGGTCGCGGGCACCGACTGCCCCGCGTGCCGGCGCCGGTCCACCCGCGAGGTCTGCAAGCAGTGCCTCGCCGCCGTCCCGCCCGCCTGGTTCGCCACGGAGCCGTTCCCCGTCGTCATGGCCGGGGCCAAGGCCACCGGCAAGTCGGTGTTCGCCCACGTCGCGATGACCCAGCTGCAGGACCGGGTCGCGCGCGACCTGCCGGGCCACGTCACCGAGTTCGACGCCGAGACCGCGCGCCGCCTGCACGATCTGCGCGAGCTGTTCCGCGGCCGGATGCTCCCGGTCTCCACGCAGGGCGAGGACGGCTTCCGGCCTCTCACCTTCACGGTGAGCTCGAACCACGAGGAGCCGCGGCAGCGCACTCTCGCCGTCCACGACCTCTCCGGTGACTGGATCCAGGACCGGGGCGCGGTCGACCGCTACCGCGACCAGCTGTCCCGCGCGGCCGGCATCGTGTTCCTCGTCGACGTCCTGCAGGTCCCGGACGTCGTCGACTACCTGCAGGGCGACGTCGCGACGTTCGGCACGGACGCGCTCCAGGACCCGGTCAAGGCACTGTCGAACGTCATCGCCTCGATCCGGGCGCGGGTCGGCCTCCCGCCCGACGTCCCGATCCAGGTGCCGATCGCCGTCGTGGTGTCCAAGCTCGACGCTCTGCACCTGCTCACCCGGTCTACCCGCTCGGGCGTCGACGCCCCGGAGGCCGCCACCAGCGTCCGCCGCGGCATGGCCCTGACCCGCGACCCGTACGGCGGCGGCGCGAGCAGCCCGCTCTACGACGTCGCCGACGCCTGGTGGGCGCACCAGGAGACCCGCAGCCTGCTCACGAGCCTGCAGGCCGGGGCGCTGGTCGACATCGTCGAGCGGAACTTCGCGGCGTTCCGGTACTTCGGGGTGTCGGCGCTGGGCCACAGCCCCGCGCCGGGCCAGCGCGGTGTCACCAGCTTCGCCCCGTTCCGCGTCGACGAGCCCTTCCGCTGGTTGCTCGCCGAACAGTGGTGAGGACACACCCGTGAGCACTCCCGGCCCGGGGCCCGGCCACGCCGGCGCAGCGCCGGGCGACACCACGCTCGCCCAGGTCGTGTTCGCCGACTGCCGCGCACCGGGGCCGGTGACCTCGTCGCCCGGCTGGAAGGTCAAGGACGTCGCGGTCGCGCCCGGCACCGTGCCGCCCAGCCGGCGGACCCTCGAGGCCGTCGAGTCGGTGGCGCAGGTCCACCACGCCGACCTCGCGCTCGCCGCCGCCGGTCGCTCGGCCGAGGCCCCGGCGACGCTCAAGCAGCTGCGCCTCGACGACGTCGTGCTGCTGGCCAACTTCGCCGACGCCGGCCTCGACCGCACTGGACGGGCGAGCCACACCGTCCACGGGATCCTGCACGACGGCATGCTCAGCTCCCCGGACGGCACGTTGCGGCGCCCGGTCGAGTTGCTGGACTCGCCGATGTGGCTGCGGCCGGTCGGTCAGGACGCCGTCGAGGCGCTCGCCGTGGCAGGCCGCCCGTTCGACCTCCCCCGCGGTCCGGTCGACCTCGACGCCGTCGCGGGTGACGACTTCCTCACCGACCTCGACCGCCCCGAGCGCATCGCGGCGCTGCCGATCGTCCTGGAGGCGTTCCGCTCGGCGCTGGAGGAGGGCGCGACCCTGGCGGTCGTCGCGCCCGACCGCGACGAGGTCGTCGGCTGGCTCGCGCTGCTGCAGTGCCTGCTCGACCCGGCGTCCGCGGCCCGGCTGCGCTTCTCCACGCGCGAGGACCTGCACGACGGTCACCTGAGCGACCTGCAGGTGATCGGCGTGCTCGCCACCCGCGGCCTGCGCGACGCCGTGCCCGACTACCTCGACCCGCGGGTGCTCGTCGTTGATGTCGCCAACCCGCCGGCGTCCGGTCCCGACGGCAGCTGGGCGCTGCCCGGCGGGACCACCCTGCACCGCTCGCTGTGGACCGATGTCGCCGAACTCGTCCTGTCCTCGCCCCGCACGGCCCGCCTGGTGCGGCGCACGCTGGACGACCTCGCCGTGACCGCCGGGCCGACCGTCGTCGCCGCCCCGCTGTGGGCGCTGCCGCTCGCCACCGTCGTCGCGGGCATCGAGACCATCGAGCCGCCCGCGGTCCTCGGCCTGGTCGTCCGCAACTGGCCGCCGGTCGAGGTGGGCGCCGCGGCGGTCGCCGACACCGTCGCCCGGCACTTCCGCGAACTCCAGCGCGAGGACCCCACGCTCGCGGCGTCGCTCGCCCTCCAGCTCGGCCCCGGCGTGCCCACCCGCGTCGTCGACGACGTCCTCGACGCCTGGGTGCACCAGGTGCTGGCCGCGCCCGGCGCCCCGGACGGCGGGGCGGTCTGGCCGGGGCGACGGTTGTCCGAACCGGCGGCCGCGTCCCTCGGCCGCGAGCTGCCCGCGCTCATCGGCTGGTTCGACGGTGCCCCGCCGGACGGGGTCGGCGGGGCCGCGGTGCGGGTGTGGAACGTGAGCACCGCGGTGGGGGTCCCGCCCGAGGCCGTCGCCGCCGCGCTGCGTCCGCACGTCGGGCCGATGCCCGAGCTGCTGACCGACCCGACCTTCGACCCGGTGGCCGCGGGCTGGGGCCCGGTGCCGCCCGGGCTCTGGCAGATGCTGCTGTCGCGGCTGCTCGACGACCGGCTCGCCGCCGGCGGCGGTGAGGTCTCCGACGCCAGTCACCGGTGGCTCGAACCGGTGCTCGGTGACCTCGACCGTCCCGAGGCCGCCGCGCACGCGCACCGCCTCGAGCTCTCGGCCTACGGCTGGCACCGGGCCTCCCACACGACCGCGCCCGCCGAGGACCCCTGGTTCGGCGCGGTCGTCACCGCGGCCCGCGGGCGGGCCCTCGCCCGCGAGCCGGGCCGCACCGTCGCCGTGGCGTTGTCGACCGCCCTGCGCGAGACGTTCGGTGACCGGCCGCTACCGCCGGAGATCGCGCTGGCCCTGCTGGCCGACCTGCCGATGGCCGAACTCGACGGCGCGATGGTCGTGTCCACCCGCTCGTTGGTGGGCAGCGACGGCGGTCCGGAGTACCGCAAGGTCGCGGACTTCGTGTGGCAACGACTCACCGCCGCCAGCGCGGAGCAACGCACCGACGCGGGCCTGGTCTACCTCCACGTCGTGCTCGACGCGCTCGTCGAGGGTGGACCGGAGGCCGCGGCCGACCCCAGCGTGTGCGCCGCGGCCGAGTACCTGGCGGGCACGGTGCTGCCCTCGCTGCCCGAGAGCCGGATCCGTGACATCGGCTGGTCGGTCGTGCTCGGGTGGGTGCTGCGGCTGCCGATCGCGGTGCTGCGCTCCACGGTCGACGACCCCGACCAGCCGGACGACTCCGGCGTCACCACCACCTACGGCGCGTACGTGAGCTCGCTGCTCGGCGACGCCGACATCGCCACCCCCGTGCTGGACGCCGCGTTGGAGTCGGTCCTGCGCCGCCTCGAACCGGCCGCGGCCCGACGCGTGCTCGCCAACCTCGTCGTCCGCACCGGGCTGGTGTTCCTGGAGTGGACTCTGCCCGCCCGTGACGAGCCGGTCGGGGTGTACCTGCGGCTCTCGGCGCCGGGCAACGTCAGCCGGTTCATGCGCGAAGCGGTCGCGATGTGGCTGGAGAGCCAGCCGCCCACCGAGATCGAGGAACTGCGCCGGGCGGTCGGCGACGTCATCTACGGCCTCGCCGACCTCGGGTGGGGCCCCGAGGAGATCCACTACCTCGAGGAGGACCGCGAACACCTGTTCGCGATGCTGCACAACCGCAACCTGTTGGGCCGGGTGCGGCCGCCCCGCTGACGGTCGCCCTCCGGCTCCGGGTCGACCCCGCTACGGTGGCGAGATCGTCCGTCGCATACCAAGGAGCAGCTCGTGGCCGGAGTGTCTCTGTCCAAGGGTGGCAACGTCTCGCTGACGAAGGCCGCCCCCAACCTCACCGCCGTCACCGTCGGCCTCGGGTGGGACGCCCGCACGACCACCGGCGGCGACTTCGACCTCGACGCGAGCGCGCTCGGGTGCGACGTCAACGGCAAGGTGCTCGCCGACAACTGGTTCGTCTTCTTCAACAACCTCGCCTCGCCCGACCAGACGGTGCAGCACCTCGGTGACAACCGCACCGGTGAGGGCGAGGGTGACGACGAACAGATCAACGTCAACCTGCAGGGGTTGCCGGCCGAGGTCGACAAGGTCGTGTTCATCGTGTCGATCTACGACGCCGAGAAGCTGCAGCTGAGCTTCGGTCAGGTGCGCAACGCCTTCATCCGCGTGGTCAACCAGGCCGACGGCAGCGAGCTCGCCCGCTACGACCTGTCGGAGGACGCCTCGACCGAGACCGCCATGGTGTTCGGCGAGCTGTACCGCAACTCCGGCGAGTGGAAGTTCCGCGCGATCGGGCAGGGTTACTCCAGCGGCCTCGGCGGCATCGCGCGCGACTACGGCGTCAACGTCTGAGCCGGACGTTCACGCGCCGTTCGCTCACGGGGGAGGGTCCCGGGGAACCACTCGGGCGCTTCCGGCGTCCGACTCCACGACGAACCGTTAGGGTTCGGTCAACCCGGTTCCGGGGAAGGAACCGTCACGATCGCGGGCCCGCGGGCTCGCCTCGACGAGAGGTGTGAGCACATGGGTGTGTCCCTGTCCAAGGGTGGCAACGTCTCGCTGACCAAGGAGGCGCCGGGTCTGACCGCCGTCACCATGGGTCTCGGCTGGGACGCCCGGACCACCGACGGCACCGCCTTCGACCTCGACGCCAGCGCCATCGGTGTCGACGCGGGCGGCAAGGTCCTCAACGACTCGTTCTTCGTCTTCTTCAACAACCTGAAGACCCCCGAGGGCTCGATCGAGCACAAGGGCGACAACAAGACCGGTGAGGGCGACGGCGACGACGAGCAGATCGCCGTCAACTTCGCGGCCGTGCCGGCCGAGATCGACAAGGTCGTGTTCGTCGTGTCGATCTACGGCGCCGACACCGCCGGCCAGTCCTTCGGCCAGGTCCGCAACGCCTACATCCGCGCGGTCAACGCGGGCGACGGCACCGAACTCGCCCGCTACGACCTCTCCGAGGACGCCTCCACCGAGACCGCCATGGTCTTCGGCGAGCTCTACCGCAGCGGGGCGGAGTGGAAGTTCCGCGCCATCGGGCAGGGCTACACCAGCGGCCTCGCGGGCATCGCCCGCGACTACGGCGTCAACGTCTGACCCGGTAGTCCCCACACCCCGGTCCGAGCGCCAGCACCCCTTCCGATCACGGAGACCTGATGTTCCTCAAGACCTTCCGGTGGTCGTTCGTCGTCACGCTCGTCGGTCTCGGCCTGGCGTTCTGGTACGACTCGGCCACCGGCCTCGCGCTCGCCGCGATCCTCGCGGTCCTGGAGATCTCGCTCAGCTTCGACAACGCGGTGGTCAACGCCACCGTGCTGGTGAAGATGAACGACTTCTGGCAGAAGATCTTCCTCACCATCGGCGTGATCATCGCCGTGTTCGGCATGCGGCTCGTGTTCCCGCTGCTCATCGTCGGGGTCACCGCGAAGCTGAACCCGGTCGAGGCCGTGCGCCTCGCGCTGGAGAAGGGCGACCCGGAGGAACCCGGGACGTACGGGTTCCTGCTCAACGACGCCCACCCGGCGATCGCCGCGTTCGGCGGGGCGTTCCTGCTCATGCTGTTCCTCAACTTCGTGTTCGAGGAGCGCGACGTCCAGTGGCTGACCTGGCTCGAGCGCCCGCTCGCGAAGCTCGGCCGGCTCGACGCCCTCTCGGTCGTCGTGGCGCTGGTCGTCGTCGCGGTCGCGGGTGAGGTGCTCGCCCCCGACGACAAGGTCTCGACCGTGCTGTTGTCCGGGATCCTCGGCGTCGCCTCGTACCTGCTCGTCGACGGACTCGGGAGCCTGTTCGACGTCGACGAGGAGGGTGAGGACGGCGAACCCGCGGAACCCACCCGCGCGCAGGCGACCGGGCAGGTCGCACTGCGGGCCGGCAAGGCCGCGTTCTTCACGTTCCTCTACCTCGAGGTCCTCGACGCGTCGTTCTCCTTCGACGGTGTCATCGGGGCGTTCGCGATCACCTCGGACCCGATCATCATCGCGATCGGCTTGGGCATCGGCGCCATGTTCATCCGGTCGCTCACGGTGTTCCTCGTGCACCACGGCACGCTGAGCAAGTTCCCGCACCTGGAGCACGGCGCGCTGTGGGCGATCGGCGCGCTCGCGGCGATCCTCATCATCAGCATCGAGTACGAGATCCCCGAGGTCGTCACGGGTCTCGTCGGGGTCGCGTTCATCGGGCTCTCCTTGCTCACGTCCATCCGGTACAACCGGACCCACCCGGACGAGGACGGAACCGGGGACGTCGAAGTGCCGGGTGGCGCCGGAGCCGCACCCGTGGCCGCCGGCGGCGGCCAGAACTGACGAGGGAGTCAGCACATGCCGATCGACTACACCAAGCGCCCGACCAGCGGCGGCTCCGGCCAGCCCCCGCCTCCGGGGCAGCCGCCCGCCGGTGGCGGTGCGCCGGTCAGCCTCTCGAAGGTCACGCTCACCAAGGCCCAGCCGACGGTGTCGCTCGCCAAGCACGGCGGGGTCGGCGGCACGTTGCGGGTCTCGCTGAACTGGAACGCCAAGCCACCGTCGGGCCTGTTCAAGCACAGCAACCCGATCGACCTCGACCTCGCCTGCCTCTACGAGTTCAGTGACGGCAGCAAGGGTGCCGTGCAGGCGCTCGGCAACATGCTGCAGGCGCCGGCGCAGGTGCCGAACCCGATCGTGCGGTTGTCCGGTGACGACCGCAGCGGTGGGGGTGGCGAGGAGATGTTCGTCGACCTCAACCAGGCCGCGTCGATCAAGCGGATCATCGTGTTCGCGTTCATCTACGAGGGCGCGGCGAACTGGGCCGAGGCCGGCGGCGTGGCGCGGCTGTACCCCGCGAACGGGCCGGAGATCGAGGTCGCCCTCGACGAGCCGCGCAACGGTGCCCGCACCTGCGCGATCGCGCTGCTGACCAACACCGGCGGCGACATCGACGTGCGCCGCGAGGTCCGGTACATCGACGGCATGCAGCAGGCGCTCGACGAGGCCTACGGCTGGGGCATGCGCTGGCAGGCGGCACGCAAGTAGCCGTCGCTCCGAGCGTCGTCGTACGTTCGAGCTCAGCCGCACGCTGGACCACGAAGACCCACGTTCCCGGGAGGGGAAGCACGCGATGTCCGAACTCGACCTCGGCGCCACACCGACGGCGACCGCCTCGACCGGCCCGGCCGCGGGCTCCACCGACCTGGTGCTCGCGCCACCGCCGCCGGTCGTCGTCGTCAAGCAGGAGCAGGCCGCGGGTGCCGTCCCCCTCGACCCGGGGACCCAGTCGGCCCTGCAGCAGCGCGCGGCCGGGTTCGCCGCGGAGCTCGCGAGCGTCGACGCCAAGTCACCGGAGTTCACCAAGAAGGTCGCCTCGATCACCTCGATGGGCACCAATGAGCTGCGGGCCTCGGCGCAGGTGTCGAACCGCATGCTCGACCGGCCCGCGGCCGCGCTCGGCAAGAACGGCGGCGACGCCCAGACCCGCGTCGCGGGTTCGTTGGTGGAACTGCGCAACGTCGTCACCGACCTCGACCCGAACCGCGCGGACCTCACCGGCATCAAGAAGGTGCTGAAGTGGCTGCCGGGCGGTGACAAGATCGCCGCGTACTTCGCGCGTTACGAGTCGGCGCAGAGCCAGCTCGACGCCATCATCAAGGCGCTGTCCTCGGGCCAGGACGAGCTGCGCAAGGACAACGCGTCGATCGACACCGAGAAGCAGAACATGTGGACCACCATGGGCAAGCTCTCGGAGTACAACCAGCTCGCCAGCGCGCTCGACGACGCGATCGTGCAGAAGATCGCCGAGCTGGAGGCTGCGGGGCGCACCGACGACGCGAACGCGCTCAAGTCCGACGCCCTGTTCGAGATCCGCCAGCGGCGCCAGGACATCCAGACCCAGATGGCGGTGTCGGTGCAGGGCTACATGGCCCTGGACCTGGTCCGCAAGAACAACGTCGAACTCATCAAGGGTGTGGAGCGGGCGCAGACCACCACGCTCGCGGCGCTGCGCACGGCCGTCATCGTGTCGCAGGCGCTCTCGCGGCAGAAGCTGGTCCTGGACCAGATCACCGCGCTCAACGCCACGACGTCCGACCTCATCCAGTCGACCTCGGAGCAGCTGAAGCTGCAGGGCGCGCAGATCAATCAGCAGGCGGCGAGCTCGACCATCGAGATCGAGAAGCTGCAGGCCGCGTTCGACAACGTGTTCCAGACGATGGACGCCCTCGACACGTTCCGCTCCCAGGCGACCGAGAGCATGCAGCAGACCGTCACCGCCCTGCAGGGTCAGATCGACCGGGCGCAGCCATACCTGGAGCGCACGCGCCGCGGTGAGCTCTCGCAAGGCAGCTGAGGCAGGAGGTGGCCTTCTTCGGACGCGGCCGGGACCGGGACCGGGATCGGGACCGGGAGAAGGACCGGGAACAGCCGGCACCGGCGGACACCGGCCCGTCCGAGGACGATCCCCACGTCATCGGCGCCACCATCTGGGACCAGATCCGGTTCATCAACGCCAGCGCCGGGCAGCTGCCGGGTAGCGCGGTGGTCGAGGCGCGTGGGGTCACCGACACCCTGCGGGAGATCGTCGGGACCTCGCAGGTCCGCCCGCTCGACGTCTACACGCTCGTCGCGCTCAGGGGGATCGTGTACGACTACCTGCCGACCACGCTGCGGACGTACCTGTCACTCGACCCGTCGCTGGTCGACGTGCCCAGGCCCAACGGGCAGACACCCCGGCAGTCGTTGGACGAGCAGCTGTCATCGTTGCAGGATGCAGCGGACCGGGTGCTCGAGGCGACCCGCGCGCAGGACGTCGACGCCGTCATGACCCAGGGCAACTTCCTGTCCACCAAGTTCAGCCGTTCCGACCTGGATCTCTAGGGAACTCCGTGCCTCCTGCCATGCGTCGCGGCGCCAACGTGTCGCTCACCCGTGAGATCCCCGGCCTGCGCACGGTGGTCATCGGCGCCGACTGGGACGTCGGCAGCGAGACCGTGCTCGGCGAGAACCTCGTCACGGCGGCCCTGCTCACCGGGCACGACGAGCGGGTGCTGTCCGACCGGCACTTCGTCTTCTTCAACCAGCTGCACTCACCCGACCTCTCCGTCGAGGCCATGGCGGCGGCGGTCGGCGGCGACGACGACCAGATCGAGGTCGACCTGCCCGACGTCCCGCCCGAGGTCGAGCACATCGTGCTGGTGCTCTACGTCAACGAGGGGCCCGGCCCGCGCCGCACCCTGGGGCAGCTCAAGCGGCTCACCCTGCGGCTGCTGGACGCCCGTGACAACAAGGAGATCGTGCGGTCGGAGGACCTCGCGCCGGGCCTCGGCGCGGAGACCGCGATCGTGCTCGGCGAGCTGTACAAGTACTCCGACGGCTGGCGCTTCAAGGTGGTGGGGCAGGGCTACGCGAACGGCCTCGGCGGCGTCGCGCGCGACTTCGGGCTGACCCTGTGACGCTGCCGAACCCGAAGTTCGCGCCCCGCCGGGACGATCTGCCGTGGCTGCGGCGTCGGCGCGTGAAGCCCGCACCGGTGGTGGCCACGCCGCCCACGCAGGCGGCGACACCGCCCCCGCGCGCGACGACGCCGGCACCGACCCCCACCCGGCGACCGGCCGCC
>NZ_JBTJEQ010000044.1:0-39832 GCF_054456675.1 Jatrophihabitans sp. YIM 134969 | reverse complement strand
GCCACGCGCCGCCCCCGGCGGGCGCGCCCCGGCCGGTGCTCCCGGCGCACCCGGAGCGGGTCCCCGTCCGGGTCCCCGTCCGGCCCCGCGGGTCGGCAACAACCCGTTCGGCGTCGGCAGCAACCAGCCGCCCCGCCCGGCTCCGCGTCCCGCGGGCCCCGGTGCTCCCGGTGGTGCTCCCGGCACCATGCCGCCGCGTCCCGGTGCCCCGCGTCCCGGTGGCACGGCCGGTCCCGGCGGTCCGCGTCCCAACCCCGGCATGATGCCGCCCCGGCCGAACCCCGGCATGATGCCGAACCGCCCGGCCGGCCCGGGTGGTCCCGGTGGTCGTGGTGCTCCGGGCCGTGGTGGCCCCGGTGGTGCGCCCGGTCGCGGTGGCCCCGGTGGTCGTCCCGGCGGCGGTGGCTTCCGCCCCGGCGGCGGTGGCCCCGGTGGTCCCGGTGGCCCCGGTGGGTTCGCCCGTCCCGGTGGCTTCTCCGGCCGTCCGGGTGGCGGTGGGCGTGGTCGTGGCGGCGGTGGCGCCCAGACCGCCGGTGCGTTCGGTCGCGCGGGAGGTCCGCCGCGTCGCGGCCGCAAGTCCAAGAAGCAGCGTCGTCAGGAGTTCGACAACCTCGCCGCGCCGAGCCTGGGTGGCGCGAACGTCCCCCGCGGCAACGGCGACGTCGTCCGGCTCCCGCGCGGTGCGTCGCTCGCCGACTTCGCCGACCGCATCGACGCCAACGCGGCCGCGCTGGTCACCGTGCTGTTCCAGCTCGGTGAGATGGTCACGGCGACCCAGTCGGTCAACGAGGAGACCCTGCAGCTGCTGGGTGCCGAGCTGAACTACACCGTCCAGGTCGTCTCGCCCGAGGACGAGGACCGCGAGCTGCTCGAGGGCTTCGACCTCGTCTACGGCGAGGACGAGGGCGACGACGCCGACCTCGTGGCCCGTCCGCCGGTCGTCACCGTCATGGGTCACGTCGACCACGGCAAGACGCGCCTGCTCGACGCGATCCGCAAGACCAACGTCGTGGCGGGTGAGGCCGGCGGCATCACCCAGCACATCGGCGCCTACCAGGTCCACGTCGAGCACGAGGGCGAGGACCGCGCGATCACGTTCATCGACACCCCGGGTCACGAGGCGTTCACCGCCATGCGTGCCCGCGGTGCCCAGACCACGGACATCGTGGTGCTGGTGGTCGCGGCCGACGACGGCGTGATGCCGCAGACCATCGAGGCGTTGAACCACGCCCAGGCGGCCGACGTCCCGATCGTCGTCGCGGTGAACAAGATCGACAAGGAGGACGCCAACCCGGCCAAGGTGCGCCAGCAGCTCACCGAGTACGGACTGGTGGCCGAGGAGTACGGCGGCGACACGCTGTTCGTCGACGTCTCCGCGCGGTCGAACCTCAACATCGACGGCCTGCTCGAGGGCATCCTGCTCACGGCCGACGCGTCCCTGGACCTGCGGGCCAACCCGCACCAGGACGCCGAGGGTGTCGCCCTCGAGGCACACCTGGACCGCGGTCGCGGTCCGGTGGCCACGGTGCTGGTCACCCGCGGCACGCTGAAGGTCGGCGAGTCGGTCGTGGCGGGCGACGCGTTCGGTCGCGTCCGCGCCATGCTCGACGAGAACGGCGACCAGATCCAGGAGGCCGGGCCGTCGCGTCCGGTGCTGGTCCTGGGTCTGACCTCCGTGCCGGGTGCCGGCGACTCGCTCATGGTGGTCGACGAGGACCGCATCGCGCGGCAGATCGCCGACCGTCGGCAGACGCGGGAGCGCAACGCGCAGCTCGCGTCGGCGCGTCGGCGGATCTCGCTCGACGACCTCGACGCCGCGCTCGCCGAGGGCAAGGTCGACTCGCTCAACCTCATCCTCAAGGGTGACGTGTCGGGTTCGGTCGAGGCCCTCGAGGACGCGCTGCTCAAGATCGAGGTCGGCAACGAGAACGAGGTGTCGCTGCGGGTCATCGGCCGTGGTGTCGGCTCGATCACCGAGAACGACATCAACCTCGCGATCGCGTCGGACGCCGTGGTCATCGGCTTCAACGTCCGGACGGAGGGCCGCGCGCAGGCCCTGTCCGAGCGTGAGGGCGTCGACATCCGGTACTACACGGTGATCTACCAGGCCATCGACGAGGTCGAGGCTGCACTCAAGGGCATGCTCAAGCCCGAGTACAAGGAGGCGCAGCTCGGTACGGCGGAGGTCCGCGAGGTCTTCCGGGTGCCGAAGATCGGCAACGTCGCGGGTTCGATCGTGCGGTCGGGCACCATCCGGCGCAACACGAAGGCCCGTCTGCTGCGCGACGGCACGGTCATCGCCGAGAACCTCACCATCGAGTCGCTGCGCCGGTTCAAGGACGACGCCACCGAGGTCCGCGAGGGCTTCGAGTGCGGTATCGGCCTCGGGTCGTACAACGACATCAAGGTCGAGGACGTCATCGAGACCTACGAGATGCAGGAGATCCCGCGCACCTGAGCGGTCCGCGCGGGATCGACGTACGGAGCGACGGATGGTCACCGGGGTGCTGGTCTGCGACCTGCTCCTCGGTGACGTCCGTTCGCTGAAGGACAAGCGCGGCGTGGTGCGGCCCATCGTGGCCGCGCTGCGCCGTCTCGACGTCGCCGCGGCCGAGACCGGCGCGGTCGACCTCCACCGCCGCACCGAGATCGGCGTGGCGGCGGTGGGCAACGACCACACGCACGTGCGCGAGGTGCTCGAGGCCTGCGAACGTCTGGTCGCGGGCCGTCCCGAGGTCGAGCTGCTCTCGACCCGGCTGCGGGTGTTCGACGACGACGACCTGTCGTCGTAGCGACGAGTCAGGGAGAGGGACATGGCCGACGAGGCACGGGCCCGGCGGATGGCCGGGCGGATCCAGCAGATCGTCGCCCACGGGTTGGAGACGCAGGTCAAGGACCCCCGGCTGGGCATGGTGACGGTCACCGACGTCCGCGTCACGGGCGACCTGCACGACGCCACCGTGTTCTACACGGTGTGGGGCGACGAGGAGGCCCGGGCCGACAGCGCGGCGGCGCTGGAGTCGGCCAAGGGGCGGCTGCGCTCCGAGGTGGGCCGGCAGACCGGGGTGAAGTTCACGCCCACGCTGACGTTCGTGCTCGACGCCGTGCCCGACGTCGCCCGTGAGGTCGACGAGTTGCTGGCCCGGGCCGAGCAGGCCGACCGCGAACTCGCGGCGCGCCGCGAGGGTGCGACCTACGCCGGCGACGCCGACCCCTACAAGAAGCCGCGGGTCGCGGACGACGACGACGACCTGTGACGTCCGCGCGGCTGTCGTTGCACCCTGCAACGGTCGACGACTGGCCGGAGATCTGGCCGGTCTGGCACGAGGTCGTCGCCGCCGGCGACACGTACACCTACCCGCGTGACTCGACCTCGGCCGTGGCCGAGCAGTCGTGGTTGCGCGGCGGCGACCGCGACGAGACGTGGCTCGCCCGTCTCGACGGCCGGGTGGTGGGGACCTACCACCTCGCGCCGAACCAGGCCGGCCCCGGCGACCACGTCGCCAACGGGTCCTACATGGTCGACGCCGCGGTGCGTGGCCGAGGCCTCGGCGCCGTGATGGTGGTGCACAGCCTGCACCGGGCGGCCGACCTGGGGTTCCTCGGCGTGCAGTTCAACGCCGTGGTGGCCACGAACGTCGGTGCGATCGCCCTCTACGAGCGGCTCGGGTTCGACCGGGTCGGGCTCGTCCCGGGCGCCTTCCGGCACCCGGAGCACGGCCGGGTCGACCTCGTGGTGATGTACCGGGAGCTCGTCGACCTCCCGCCGCTGCCCGAGCAGCACCCACGCTGACGACGAACGGGCCCGCTCGACCGGAGCGGTCGAGCGGGCCCGTCGTCGTGTCAGCAGGGAACGCGTCCTAGAAGCGGTCCGCCTTCACCACGACGGCCTTGGCGGCCGCCGCGCCGCCGCCGCCGGGCTGGACGACCCCGTTGACGGTGAGGGTGTAGTTCGCCGGCGTCTGGTACTGCTCGGTCGGCTCGTCGTACCCGACGATCGCGACCACCCGCGGGTAGGTCGCGAGCTTGGCCCGCACGCTGTCGGACAGCGTGTAGTCGAAGCCCGACGCCGAGGTGACGAAGGCCTTCCTCCCGGCCGCGTCGAGGCCGATCAGCTGCAGGTTCCAGCGGTAGACCGGCGTGGCGCGGACCTCGCTGGGCGAGTCGAACGGCTCGAGCGAGCTGCCGTTGCTGACCACGGTGCCGCCGACCTCGACGTCGTCGACGTACCAGCCGCCGTCGTTGACGCCGCCGTCGCTGACGTACTGGAACCCGATGAGGACCTTCTTGCCGGCGTAGGCCGTCAGGTCGAAGGTCTGCTCCTCGAAGGCCTCGGCGTCACCGTTGAACGACGGGCCGAGCGGCCCGGGGACGGTGTTGGCGTTGGCGAGCGGCTTGTAGGTCTTGCCGCCGTCGGTCGAGATCACGGTGTACGCGTAGTCGTAGCCCTCCTCGGCCAGGTGCAGCTCGGAAAAGGTCAGCGTGGGCTCGGCCTTGGGCACGGTCACCGACGTCACCGCGGTGACGTTGCTGTTGCTGGCGTTGCCCGACCACAGCACCGGGTTGTCCTCGCGGCCCGGGGCGTTGCGGGCGATCTTCCACGCCAGCGCCTGCGGGGTGAGCGTGGTCGCGCCGCTGAACGTCACCTTCTTCAGGTCCTGACCGGTGAGGTAGAGGCCGCTGGCGGCCCGCAGCCCGACGTAGTCGGCACCGTTCGCCGGCGCACCCGCGTCCGCGTAGGACTCGGGGTTGCCCAGGTTGACCGTCGCGTTGAGGCTGCTCGAGGTGACCCGCTTCTTCGCGATGCCGGTCACCGTCGCGTTCCCGAAGTCCACGAAGCGGTCGACCAGGTCCATGGCCTGGAAGTCGTGGACGACCTGGTAGACGTCCGTCCCCGGGGCGTAGCCGTCGAGGGCGTGCTGGATCCCGACCAGGCCCTGGTCCGCGCCGTCGCGGTGCAGGGTGCTCATGAAGCCCGTGCCGTAGTGGTCGGCGAGGTAGAGCATGAACGACCAGGCGATGCCGTAGTCGGCGAGGATCTTGTCGTCGCCCTGGTCACCCCAGAGCGTCAGCGAGTCCTCGGGTCCACCGCAGGCCCGGGGGTTGGGGTTGTACGGCGTCTCCACGGTGCCGAAGCCCTGGTGGCAGTAGATGTGCGACTCCGCCCGCGGCTGGGCGACGGTGCGGTTCGCGAGGCCGTAGCCGACCAGCGAGATCGCGTAGTCCGACAGACCCTCGTTGACGAAGTTGACCTCGTCGGGGTCGGTGTAGCTCTGCAGCAGGTGCTGGTACTCGTGGGCGAACGTGCCCTCGTAGAGGAACGGACGCGCCGGACGGCTGGTGCAGACGTCGTCGGTCGGCTCGTTCGGCGGGTTCGCACCGGTGCGGTGCAGCCAGTCGTAGGCGTCGATCGTCATGACGTTGCGGTCCATCAGGTCGTTGAACTGCGACGAGAAGAACCCGGCGATGTAGGTCGGCGCCTCGACCGGGCCGAGGTAGTAGCTGTCGTCGCGGACGTTGTCTACCAGGGTGACGGTCTTGTCGCCGTCGCCGCTGCTGTCCAGACCCGGGATGGTGTTCTCCGAGCCGTCACGCTCGGGCGCCACGCTGAACGCCTGGGACTCCTTGGGCAGCATGACGGTGTCGAACTGCTCGGCGAGGTACTCGGCCTGCGCCCTGGTGACGGTCGTGGTGCCGGGGACCGCGCTGCGGCAGTCGCCCGACGGGTACGCGGTGTTGTTCGCGACCCAGACCTCGATGTTCGACCCGACGGCCTTGAGCGTGTAGTTCTTCAGGTACAGCTCGCCGTTGTAGTCGTCCAGCGCCAGGTACTTGCGGACCGTGCCCACCGGCGGGGTCGGACCGCTCGGCGCCGTGGTCGCGCCCGACTTCGCGACCGGCAGCTTCGCGGTCGACCAGCTCTTGCCCGGGGCGACGTGGCGCGCCTGCTCGGCGGGAGCGGCGCTGGGCGCGACGGCCGGCGCGGGCTTCGCGGCGGCCGGGACGGCCACCACGACGCCTGCGGCGAGCACGGCGGTCACCGGCAGGGCGAACGCGCGGGCGCGCCTCGTCCTCCGTGTGCCGGTGGGTGGATGGGACGAGGAACCGCGCATACCGTGCTCCGATCCGGGCTCGTGGCCCGAAGTCCTGGGCGGGGATCCGTTTGCCCCCGTACGGGGCAAGTTAGCCAGAGGTTCGATTCGCGTCAACGGCCCGGGGTCGTGGACGTGGTCCGTGCGGGGCCGGGCGCTCGCTACGCTGGTCGGCGCGATGTCGACCGCTCCCGCGAACCCCGCCCGGCTGTTCGCGTTGGCGGGCTCGGCCTTCGTGGTCCTTGCCGCGGAGCCGCTCTACGTCCTCGTCGACACCGCCGTGGTCGGCCACCTCGGCGAGGTCGCGCTCGGGGGCGTGGGCATCGCCGGCACCCTGCTCGCGCTCGTCACGATGATCGGCGGCTTCCTCGAGTACGGCACCACGGCCCGCGCGGCCCGGTGGTACGGAGCCGGCCGCCTCGAGGACGCCGTCGCCGAGGGCGCCCAGGCCACCTGGCTCGCGGTCTTCCTCGGGCTCGGCGGTGTCGGGATCGGTCAGGCCGTCGCCGGCCCGCTCACCCGGGCGCTCGCGGGCGGCGCCACGCCGACCCAGGCGGCCGCCGAGGAGTGGCTGCGGATCGCGGTGTGCGGTCTGCCGCTCGTGCTGATCGTTGTCGCGGGCAACGGTTGGTTGCGTGGGGTGCAGGACACCCGGACGCCGATCCGGGTGGTGCTCCTCGCGAACGCCGTCTCGGCGGCGCTGTGCCCGGTCCTCGTCTACCCCGTGGGGTGGGGGGTCGCCGGGTCGGCGGTCGCCAACGTCGCCGCCCAGGCCCTCGGCGCGGCGTTGTTCGTGCGCGCCCTGCTGCGGGCCACCCCGCAGCGGCGGCCCCACTGGCGCACCATGCGCGCGCAACTGGTGATCGGTCGGGACCTGCTGCTGCGCGAGGTCGGGTTCCACGCCGCGTTCCTCACCTCGGCGGGCGTCGCCGCGCGGATGGGTGCGGCACAGGTCGCCGCGCACCAGATCGCCCTGCAACTGTGGACGTTCCTCGCGCTCGTGCTCGACTCGTTCGCCATCGCCGCCCAGTCGCTGGTCGGGGCCGCGCTCGGTGGTTCGGACCCCGCCGAGGCCCGCCGCACCGCGTGGCGGGTCGCCCGGCTGGGTCTGGTCGTCGGGGTGGTCATCGCCGGTCTGCTCGCGCTCGGCCACGACGCCGTCCCGGCGGTGTTCACGTCGTCGGAGGCCGTCCGTGAGCAGGCCCAACGGTTGTGGCCGTGGTTCGTCGCGATGATGCCGGCGGCCGGGGTCGTGTTCGCCCTCGACGGCGTGCTCATCGGCGCGGGCGACGTCGCGTTCATGCGCAACCTCACGCTGGTCGGGGCGCTGCTGGTGTTCGTGCCGCTCGACCTGCTCGCGCTGCACCTCGGCTGGGGGATCGGCGGGGTGTGGGCCGGGCTGACGGGCTTCGTCCTGGTCCGCTTGGTCGGCATGGTCGTGCGGTGCGCCGGCACCCGGTGGCTCGTGGTGGGGGAGACGCGTGTCGGGTAAGCGACGCGACGACATGCCGGGGGGTCTGGTCGTCGTCGACAAGCCCGGGGGGATGACGTCGCACGACGTCGTCGGTCGGCTCCGGCGCCTCGCCCACACGCGGCGGGTCGGCCACGCGGGCACGCTCGACCCGATGGCCACCGGGGTCCTGCTGGTCGGGGTCGGGCAGGCGACCCGCCTGCTGCACCACCTGGTCCTGACCGACAAGGCCTACACCGCGACGATCCGGCTCGGCGTCACGACCGTCACCGACGACCGCGAGGGTGAGGTGCTGACCTCGACCGACGCCGGCGGGCTCGACCCCGACGCGATCCGGGCGGCCGCCGCGCGGTTCGTCGGCGAGATCGACCAGGTGCCGTCGGCGGTCTCGGCGGTGAAGGTCGCGGGGGAGCGGGCCTACGACCGGGTCCGCGCCGGCGAGGACGTCGACCTGCAGGCCCGACGCGTCACCGTGCAACGGTTCGACGTGCTGGACGTCCGGCCGGAGGGAGCCGTGGTCGACGTCGACGTCGACGTGGAGGTGTCGTCGGGGACGTACGTCCGCGCGCTCGCCCGTGACCTCGGCGCAGACCTCGGGGTCGGCGGGCACCTCACCGCGCTGCGCCGCACCCAGGTCGGCCCGTTCACCGCCGACCGGGCGGTACCGCTCGACCGGGTGGCCGAGTGGACCGACACCACGACCCCGTTGACCCTCACGCTGGAGCAGGCGGTGCGGGAACTGCTGCCGGTCCGGGTGATCACCGCCGAGGAGGCGGATCTGCTGTCGTACGGGCGGTTCCTGCCGCCGGTGGGCATCGAGGGGCTCTACGCTGTGCTCCTCGACGACGGCACGGTGATCGGTCTGCTCCGCGAGTTCGACAACCACACGGCCCGGGGCGGCGGCTTCTTCGCCCGCCCCGTGCTCATCTGGCACGCCCGCGGCTGAGCGCTCCCGACCGGCTGCTTCCTGGGAAACGTTCCCCAGTGCGCGCGGCGGCGGTCGCGGGCATGCTCGGGCTGTGACCTCCTACGGGCCGCCGCCCCCGCCACCCCAGCCGGTCGGGTACGGCTACCCGCAGCAGCGGCCCGGACCGCCGCCCGGAGCGCCGCCGCCGTTCCCGGTGTGGCCGGTCGTCGTGGTCACCCTGCTGTTCTCGTTGTTCGGGCTCATCCCCGCGGTCATCGGCAGCAACCGGGCCGCACAGCGCCGCGAGGACTCCAGCCGCTACTGGATCGCCTTCGTGGTGTCGATGCTCGGGGCGCTGATCCTCTACGCCATCGTGTTCGTCGTCCTGGTGTTCGTGCTCTTCGCGAGCACCGTCGCCGTGGTCGGCACCGCGATCAGCAAGCTGCCGACCTCGACGACGGCGGCGGCGACGGCCGGACCGTGCGCGTACACCCCGGACCCGTCGACGCCGTCGTTCGCGGTGTCCCTGCCGCCGGATCCGGACCCGACGCCGACGACCGACCGGACCTGGCGCATCACGACCTCGGAGGGACCCGTCGTCATCGCCCTGGACGCCGCGAGCGCGCCCTGCGCGGTGCAGAGCATCGAGCACCTCACCGACAGGTACTTCTACGAGGGCACCGAGTGCACCCGCAGCGTCGACTCCGGGCCCTTCCTGCTCGAGTGTGGTGACCCGGGCGGGTCCGAGGACGGCCCCGGCTACACCTTCGCCGACGAGAACGCGGCCTCGGCGGACTACGCCGCCGGGGTGGTCGCGATGGCCAACACCGGCCCGGACACCAACGGCAGCCGGTTCTTCATCGTCACGAAGGACTCCAACGCGACGCAGCCGAAGGACTACACGGTGGTCGGGCGGGTCACGTCCGGGCTCGACACCGTCACCAAGATCGTTGCAGAGGGCAACGACGGCTCCGATCCTGCCGGTGGCGGGGTGCCCAACGACCCGGTGTCGATCGTGACCGCGACCGTCGAGTGACCCCGGGAAAACCGCCGGACCGGCCCGTGTCGCCGGGTAGGGTCCGGCCGTGGTCAACCGCCGGAACGTGGGTGTCGTCCTCACGTCGTGCGCCCTGCTCACCGTGTCGCTGGTGTCCGGGGTCGCCGGCGCGGCTCCGGTGCGGGGCACACCCGGCGCGGCCGGGGCGGGCGACGGCTACTTCCCGCGGCAGGGCAACGGTGGCTACGACGTCGCGCACTACGACCTCGCCGTCTCGTACACGCCGGAATCCAGGGCGCTGACCGGCGTCACCAAGATCCGGGCCACCGCCACCCAGGCCCTGTCCCGCTTCGACCTCGACCTGCGCCGCACCATGGTCGTCTCCCGGGTGGTCGTCGACGGGCGGCCGGCGACCTTCACCCAACGGGCGGCGGCCGTGCAGGAACTGGTGGTCACACCGGCCACGACGCTGCGCGCCGGCACCGCGTTCACCGTGCAGGTCACCTACGGCGGCACGGCCGCGGCGATCCACGACCCCGACGGCGCCCTCGACGGCTTCATCCCCACCCCCGACGGCGCGTTCGTGGCGAGCGAACCCCAGGGGGCGCCGACCTGGTTCCCGTGCAACGACACCCCGCGCGACAAGGCCACGTACACCCTCGCGGTCACGACCCCGTCCACCGTGGTGGCGGTGGGCAACGGCACCCGGCTCAGTTCCACCACCGGTGGCGGCCGCACCACCTCGGTGTGGTCGATGGCCTACCCGATCCCCACCTACCTCGTGACCGCCACCATCGGCGAGTTCGACGTCACCACCGGCCGCACACCGGGTGGGGTGCCGTACCTCAACGCCGTCACCTCGAACCAGGCGGCCGGCAGCGCGGCCGCGATCGCCGCCCTGCCGGACGTCGTCGACTGGTTCAGCAAGAAGTTCGGGCCCTACCCCTTCGACAGCGTCGGCGCGATCGTCGACGACGCGCCGGACGTCGGGTACGCGCTCGAGACCGCCACCCGGCCGGTGTTCGACCGGGCGCCCGACGTCGCGACCATGTCGCACGAGCTCGCGCACCAGTGGTTCGGCGACGACGTCACCCTCGGCAGGTGGCGTGACATCTGGCTGAACGAGGGCTTCGCCGAGTTCGCCAGCTGGCTGTACGGCGAGCACACCGGCGGCCCCAGCACCCACGACCGGCTGGAACGGGTGTTGGCCCGGCCCGCGGACGACAGCGTGTGGACGCCGCCGCCGGCGAACCCCGGCGGACCCGAGAACATCTTCGCGGACTCCGTCTACACCCGGGGGGCCGCGACCCTCGCCGCGCTGCGCGACGAACTGGGCGACGCGACCTTCTTCGACATCCTCAAGCGTTGGGTGGCGGGGCACGCCTACGGTTCCGCGAGCGTGACCCAGTTCCGGCAGTTCGCCGCGAAGGTCTCGGGCCGCGACCTCACCCGGTTCTTCGCGGTGTGGCTGGACGACCCCGCCAAGCCGACCTCGTGGTGAGCGACCCCGAGCTGCTCGACCGGGTCGACGCCTACCTCGACGTCGTCCAGCGCGACAGCAGCGACGTCGAGGAGATCGGCCCGTTCACCCTGTTCGTCAGCCGCGCGCCGTACCCGCTCTACGCCCGCCCCCGGCGCGGCTCCGCCGTCGAGATCACCAAGGCTGACCTCGACCGGCTGGCGGCGCGGTGCGCCGAGATCGGCATGGCCCTGGCGGTCGAGTGGGTCGAGGAGGTCACACCTTCGCTGACCGGGGTCGTGGCGGGGTACGGGCTCGCGATCGAGCGGTACCCGCTGCTGGTGCTCACGGCGGACCGCTTCCGACCGGCGCCGACGGTGCCGGAGGTCGAGCTCGCCCACGCCCGGTCGGTCGAGGAGATCCGCGCGGCACGCGCGGTCGCCCACGTCGGGTTCGGGCACGGCGGCACCGGGACCGGCGACGCGGGCGCGGCCGAACGGGACGCGTCCGGGTCCGGGGCGGACCCCGACCACCTCGCGTGGTTCGCCGACGACGCCGCGGCCGAACGGACCGTCACCGTCACCGCCTCGCTGGGCGACGACGGGGTGGTGGCCACCGGGCTCGTGAAACCGGTCGACGGCGCGGCCGAGATCATGGGCGTCGCGACCCTGCCCGCGTTCCGCAGGCGGGGTCTCGCGCTGACCGTCACCTCGGCGCTGGTCGAGGCGGCGCTCGCCCGCGGTGTCGAGCTCCTGCTGCTGTCCGCCGACAGCGACGACGTCGCCCGCATCTACCAGCGGCTGGGTTTCCGCCGCCTCGGCCACACCGGGCAGGCCGAGCGCGCGCGCCCACCGCGTCGGTAGATTGGTCCGACGTGACCGACGGGGCAGAGGCGTTCGTCTACGGCGTCCCCCGGTGGGTCGGGCAAAGCCTCGAGTTCCCGTTCGAGTCCCGATCCCCGGGTGCGGACGTCGCCTTCACCGAGGTCGTGGAGTTCGACGAGGCGCTCGACGTGCCGGCCACCTCGGTGCTCGTGCAGTTGCTGCACGCGGCGATCGGGCTGAGCTACTACAAGGCCCGACCCGCGCCGGTGATCCTCGGGTTCCCCGCCGATCCCCGGGTCGCCCCGTTCCTCGCCGAGCTGATCCGGAACGGTCTGGCCGAGTACGCCCACACCAGCGGCCGACGCGACGCCCTCACCCCCTCCGTCTCTGTCCCGACGCCGACGCCCGCGGTCGAGGCCGCGCGTCGGACGCGGACCGGCGTGCTCGTCCCGCTCGGTGGCGGCAAGGACTCCGTGGTCAGCGTGGACCTGCTCCAGCAGGCGGGCGAGGACGTGCACGCGTTCGCGGTCGGCGGTCACCCGACCATCCGGGCGTGCGCCGCCGCGGCCGGCGTGCCGCTCACCGTGGCCACCCGCACCCTGGACCCGGGACTCGCGGCGTTCACCGCGCGCACCGGCCTCAACGGCCACATCCCGGTGACGGCCATCAACAGCCTGGTCGCGCTGCTGTACGCCGAGGGTCACGGCATCGGCGCGGTCGCGATGTCCAACGAGGGTTCGGCGGACGAGCCGACCCTGGTCACCGCCGACGGCCTGGTCGTCAACCACCAGTGGTCGAAGTCGACCGCGTTCGAGCGGCTGCTGCAGGGCGTCCTCCCGGACGGCCTGGGCTACTTCTCGCTGCTCCGACCGTGGCACGAGATCCAGATCGCGCGCCGCTTCGCCGAGATCGGCACCTTCGACACCGTCGCGATCAGCTGCAACAACGTCTACCTGCGCGATCCCGCGCGCCGGGCGCCGTCGTGGTGCCTGCGCTGCCCCAAGTGCGCCTTCGTCGGGCTGGTGCTCGCGCCGTTCATGCCGCCCGAGCGTCGGGCGCGGATGTTCGGCGGCGACGTCGTGGGCAGCGAGGCGATGTCGGAGAACCTGCGGTCGCTCGTGGGGCTGACCGACGGCAAGCCGCTGGAGTGCGTGGGGGAGGTGCTGGAGAGCCGGGCGGCGCTGCTGCTGCTCGCGCGCACCGGTGAGGCCCTGCCGGACTTCGTCGAGGCCGTGCACCGCGAGCTCGAGGCGGGCGACCTCATGCCGACCGAGGTGCAGGTCGAGCGGTTGTTCCGGGCCGACGCGACGGCCGTCGCCGCGCTGCCGGAGCGGTACCGGGGCCTGCTCGATCCCGTCGGCACACCGTGAGCCGCGTCGGCATCTGGGGTTTCGGCCGCGAGGGGGCGGCGGCGTGGCGGTGGGTCACCGCGACCACCCCGGACGCGTCGGTCGTCGTCGTCGACGACGACCCCGACCGGGTGCACGAGACCGCGCCCGAGGTCGAGGTCGCAGGCTTCGACGCGCTGTTGTCGTGTGCAACGGTGTGGGTGAGCCCCGGGATCCGGCCGGCCGACCCACGCCGGGCGCAGCTCCGTGAGGCCGGTGTCGTCGTGCGTTCGGGCACCGACGAGTTCATGACCCGGGCCGCCACCCGCACCGTCGGCGTGACGGGGACCAAGGGCAAGAGCACCACGTCGTCGTTCGTCCGCGACCTGGTGGTCGCCTCCGGTGCCGAGGCCGAACTGGCCGGCAACATCGGGGTCCCGTTGCTCGACCTGCTGGACCCGGCCACCGGTGCACCCCGCAACGATCGGGCGTTCTTCGTCATCGAGCTGTCGTCGTACCAGTGCGCCTCGCTCGACCACTCCCCGCGGGTCGCGGTCGTCACCCAGTTGTACGCCGACCACCTCGCTGAACACGGCACGCTCGAGTCCTACTGGGAGGCGAAGTCCCGGATCTTCAGCGAGGGTGCCCAGACCCTCGTCACGCTGCCGGAGACGGCCGACAAGCTCCGGACGGTCGCCGACGTCGGCGCCGTCCCCGAGGTCGTCACGCCCCCCGAACTCCCCGACCTCAGCACGCTGCTTCCCCGGCACGTGCGGGAGAACCTCCGCGTGGCCGTCGCCGCGGCCGGCGCGTTGCTCGGTGCAACGATCGCTCCCGGGGTCGTCGCGCAGGTCGCGGCGCAGTACCGGCCGCTCCCGCACCGCCAGGCGGTCGTCGGCGAGGCCGGCGGGTTGCTGTGGGTCGACGACGCGCTCGCCACCACCCAGGAGAGCGTCCTCGCCGCGCTCGACGCCTTCCCCGAGCGGCGCGTCGCCGTGCTGCTCGGCGGCAAGGACCGCGGCCAACCGCTCGACCGGCTCGTCCCCGCCCTGCACCGGAGGTCCGCCGCGGTGTTGCTCCTGGGCGAGACGACGGCCCGGTTCGCCGCGGAGCTGACCGCCGCGGGTGTGCCCTCGGTGCAGGTGGGCACGGTCGACGCAGGCGTGGCGTGGGCGGCGGACCACCGCACCGATCTCGACGTCGTCCTGCTGTCGCCCGGCGCCGCGAGCTACGACCAGTTCCGTGACCACGCGGCCAAGGGCGCGGCCTTCGCGGCCGCCGTCACCGCCGTCGCCCCGGTCGTACCCTGATCCCCGTGGAGCGCTGGAACGACCTGTCCGCCGTGCCGTCGGGGTGGGGCCGCTGCGTGGTCACCATCGGCGTGTTCGACGGCGTGCACCGCGGGCACCAGGCGATCATCGCCCGCGCCGTCGAGCAGGCGGCGGCCGACGGTCTGCCCAGCGTCCTGGTGACGTTCGTCCCGCACCCGGCGGAGGTCGTCCGGCCGGGCAGCCACCCCCCGGCGCTCACCACGCTGTCCCGCCGCTCGGAGCTGGTGGGCCGGCTCGGGGTCGACGTGTTCTGCGCGATGCCCTTCTCGCTCGAGCTGTCGCGGATGTCGCCGGGCGAGTTCGCGCACGAGGCGCTGGTGTCGCGCCTGCACGCGTCCCACGTCGTCGTCGGCGAGAACTTCCGGTTCGGGCACAAGGCGGCCGGCGACGTCGACACCCTGGCCGAACTCGGCCGCAGCTTCGGCTTCCGTGCCACCGGCGTCCCGCTGCTCGCCGACGACCTGGCCGACCTCGACACCCCGATCAGCTCGACCTACGTGCGCGCCTGCGTGGGTGCGGGGGACATGGGCGCGGCCGCGCACGCGCTCGGCCGGCCGCACCGCCTCGACGGTGTCGTGGAGCGGGGCGACCAACGCGGTCGCAAGCTCGGCTACCCCACCGCCAACATGCGCCTCGAGCCGCACGCGGCGGTCCCGGCCGACGGCGTCTACGCCGGGCGCGTGGTGCGCCTCGACCGGTTCGGGCACACGGTGCCGCACTCCGTGCTCGGTACCACGGCCATCTCCGTCGGCACCAACCCGACCTTCCAGGGCCGCGAGCGTCGGGTCGAGGCGCACATCCTCGACTTCGAGGGCGACCTCTACGGCGACCAGCTCGGCGTCGAGTTCACCCACCGGCTGCGGGGCATGGAGCGCTACGACACCCTGGACGAACTGGTCGACCAGATGGCGCTCGACGTCGACCGGGCGCGCGAGCTCGTCGCCGCCCTGTGATCGCCTGGTAACCTGGGCGACGGCCTCCAGGCCGCGCTCTGCTGCGTGCCCGGATGCCGACGGGTAGCGCGACCGTCTCCCATCGTGATCCAGACCGGTGGGGCGCGCTGCCACGAGGACCCGGAAGGGCTGTCAGTGCCGCTCACGCAGGACGTCAAGAAGCAGATCATCGCCGAGTACGGCGCGAACGACCAGGACACGGGCTCCGCCGAGGTCCAGGTCGCGATGCTCACGCAGCGCATCCGCGACCTCACCGAGCACCTCAAGATCCACAAGCACGACCACCACAGCCGTCGTGGTCTGCTGCTGCTGGTCGGCCAGCGCCGCCGGCTCCTGAACTACATCGCGAAGACCGACATCAACCGGTACCGCTCGATCATCGAGCGCCTCGGGTTGCGTCGCTAGCACCACCCCGGACCGGGCGGACGTCGCCCGCGCGGGGTCGAACCCCGCCGAACTGCCGCCGGTCCTCGGTAGTGGCTCCCGGGGCTTCGTCCCCGGTGGCTTCGATCGAAGACCGGTCCGCAGGATCCGGCACCTCTCGACCTCTCGCTCCCGGCGTCCTCCCACCGTCCGGCGCACCACACCGGCACGGGCACGAGGCCCGTCCGGAGACGAGAGGTCGAGAGAGAATCCCATGAGCGAAACCCAGACGCCTGCCGGCGTCGAGATCACCGAGGCCCCCGACGGTTCCACCGTCGTCGAGTCGGTCGCCACGATCGACAACGGCAAGTTCGGTACCCACACCATCCGCTTCGAGACCGGTCGCCTCGCCAAGCAGGCCGCCGGTTCGGTCGTCGCGTACTTCGACGACGACACCATGCTGCTGTCGGCCACCACCGCCGGCAAGCACCCCCGTGAGGGCTTCGACTTCTTCCCGCTCACGGTCGACGTCGAAGAGCGCATGTACGCCATCGGCAAGATCCCCGGCTCGTTCTTCCGCCGCGAGGGCCGCCCGTCCGAGGCCGCCATCCTCACCTGCCGGCTCATCGACCGCCCGCTGCGCCCGACCTTCACCAAGGGTCTGCGCAACGAGGTCCAGGTCGTCGTCACCGTCATGGGTCTGGACCCCGAGGTGCTCTACGACGTCGTCGCGATCAACGCGGCGTCCGCCTCCACGCAGATCGCGGGCCTGCCGTTCAGCGGCCCGATCGGTGGCGTGCGCGTCGCCCTCATCGAGGGTCAGTGGGTCGCGTTCCCGAGCCACCCGCAGATCGAGCAGGCCACGTTCGACATGGTCGTCGCCGGCCGGGTCACCGAGTCCGGTGACGTCGCGATCATGATGGTCGAGGCCGAGGCCACCGAGGACGTCATCGCCCTGGTCGCCGGCGGCGCCACCGCGCCGACCGAGGAGGTCGTCGCGCAGGGTCTCGAGGCCGCGAAGCCGTTCATCGCCGAGCTGTGCCGCGCGCAGCAGGCGCTGCACGCCGCCGCGCCGAAGGAGACCCGCGAGTTCCCGGTCTTCCTCGACTACCAGGACGACGTCTTCGACCTGGTCGCCGCCGCGGTCACCGAGCCGCTGACCCAGGCGCTCACCATCGCCGACAAGCAGGACCGCGAGGCCGAGATCGACCGCGTCAAGGGCCTCGCCACCGAGCTGGTCGGCCCCCAGGTCGAGGGGCGTGAGAAGGAGATCTCGGGTGCGTACCGCGCGCTGCAGAAGAAGCTGATCCGCCAGCGCGTCCTGCGCGACAAGATCCGCATCGACGGCCGTGGCATCACCGACATCCGCACGCTGTCGGCCGAGGTCGAGGTCGTCCCGCGCGTCCACGGTTCGGCGCTGTTCCAGCGCGGCGAGACCCAGATCCTGGGTGTCACCACGCTGAACATGCTCGGCCTGGAGCAGAAGCTCGACACGCTCTCGCCGGTCACGACCAAGCGGTACATGCACAACTACAACTTCCCGCCGTACTCGACCGGTGAGACCGGCCGCGTCGGTTCGCCGAAGCGTCGCGAGATCGGGCACGGCGCCCTCGCCGAGCGCGCGCTCGTGCCGGTGCTGCCGAGCCGCGAGGAGTTCCCCTACGCGATCCGTCAGGTGTCCGAGGCCCTCGGCTCCAACGGTTCGACCTCGATGGGCTCGGTCTGCGCCTCGACCCTCGCCCTGCTCAACGCCGGTGTGCCGCTGCGCGCGCCGGTCGCGGGCATCGCGATGGGCCTGATCTCCGACACCGTCGACGGCAACACCGAGTACGTCGCGATCACCGACATCCTCGGTGCCGAGGACGCCTTCGGCGACATGGACTTCAAGGTCGCCGGCACCCGGGAGTTCGTCACCGCGCTGCAGCTGGACACCAAGCTCGACGGCATCCCGTCCGACGTCCTCGCCGGTGCGCTCACCCAGGCCCGTGAGGCCCGGTTCGCGATCCTCGACGTCATGGGCGAGGCCATCGACGCCCCCGACGAGATGAGCCCGTACGCCCCGCGCGTCACGGCGCTGAAGATCCCGGTCGACAAGATCGGCGCGGTCATCGGCCCCAAGGGTCAGATGATCAACGCGATCCAGGACGAGACCGGCGCGCAGATCTCGATCGAGGACGACGGCACGGTGTACGTCGGTGCCGCCGACGGCCCCTCGGCGCAGGCCGCGGTCGACCGCATCAACCAGATCGCCAACCCGCAGATGCCGAAGGTCGGCGAGCGGTTCCTCGGCACCGTGGTGAAGACGGCCGCCTTCGGCGCGTTCGTCTCGCTGCTGCCGGGCAAGGACGGCCTGGTGCACATCAGCAAGCTCGGCAACGGCAAGCGCATCGGCAAGGTCGAGGACGTCGTCAAGGTCGGCGACAAGCTGCAGGTCGAGATCACCGAGATCGACGGTCGCGGCAAGATCAGCCTGGTGCCGGTCACGGCCGACGCGGACGCCGCCCCGGCCGACGCGCCCGCCACGGTCGACGCCTGATCCGACCGGGGACCTCGTTGCCGAAGAAGGCACGGACCGAGACGCTCGGGACGGACGGTGCGGGTGCGGTCATCCGCCGCACCGTCCTCCCGGGCGGGCTCCGCGTGGTCACCGAGACCATGCCGTGGGTCCGCAGCGCCAGCGTCGGTGTCTGGGTCGACGTCGGCTCGCGTGACGAGTCGCCGTCGGTCGCCGGCGCCTCGCACTTCCTCGAACACCTGTTGTTCAAGGGCACCCCGACTCGCAGCGCGCTCGACATCGCGATCGGGATGGACGCCGTCGGTGGCGAGTTCAACGCGTTCACCGAGAAGGAACACACCTGCTACTACGCCACGGTCCTCGACCGTGACGTCGACTACGCGGTGGACGTCATCTGCGACGTCGTGCTCAGTGCCACGGTCGCCGCGCGCGACGTCGAGGTGGAACGGCACGTCGTGCTGGAGGAGATCTCCATGCGCGACGACGACCCGTCGGACCTGGTGAGCGAGGAGTTCGCCACCGCGGTCTTCGGCGACTCCCCGTTGGGGCGCTCGATCCTCGGCAGCGACGCCTCGATCACGGCGATGACCCGGCGGCAGGTCGCCGGGTACTACCACCGCCGCTACGAACCGGGCGACATGGTCGTGGCCGTCGCGGGGAACGTCTCGCACGCCGACGTCGTCGCCCGTGTGCGGCAGGCGTTCGCGGGTCGGCTCGACCCCGGCCACGAGGCGCCCGCGCCCCGCGGCACCGCCGCCGGTGTCGCCGCCCGCTTCGCCGACCGACCCAGCACACGGGTCAGTGGCGACGACACCGAACAGGCCAACATCATGTTGGGCGTGCGCGGGCTCTCGCGGCACGACCCGCGCCGCTACGCCGTCGGCGTGCTCTCGGCCGCGCTGGGCGGCGGCATGTCGTCGCGGCTGTTCCAGCGCATCCGGGAGGAACGCGGCCTCGCCTACTCGGTCTACAGCTTCCACGCCGCCTACGCCGACACCGGCATGTTCGGCGTCTACGCGGGGTGCCAGCCGGCCAAAGCCGACGAGGTGCTCTCGCTCATGCGCTCGGAGTTGGCGTCGGTGGCCCGCGACGGTCTGTCCGCCGACGAGATCGAACGCGGCAAGGGTCAGGCCCGCGGCGGCATGGTCATCGGTCTCGAGGACTCGGCGTCGCGGATGACCCGTATCGGCAAGAGCGAACTGGTCAGCGGCGAGGTGCTCACGGTCGACGCCGTGCTCGGTCGCATCGAGGCCGTCACCGACGACGACGTCCGTGCGGTGGCCGCCGACCTGTTCGCCCAGCCGCGGGCGCTCGCGGTGGTCGGGCCGTTCGACGACCACGCGTTCGACGCCGGGGACGACGGTGGCTGACCGCATGCGCGTCGGGGTGTTCGGTGCCGCCGGGCGGATGGGCCGTGAGGTGTGCCGCGCCGTCGAGGCCGACCCGATGCTCCGGCTGACGGCCCGGATCGACCACGTCGGCGGCGACGAGGTCGACTACGACTCGATCGACGCCCTGGCGAACGCCGACGTCGTCGTCGACTTCACCCATCCCGACGCCGTCATGGACAACCTGCACGAGGCGATCTCGCGCGGGGTCTCGGTGGTGGTCGGCACCACCGGCTTCGACACCGAGCGCATCGCGCAGGTCGAGGCGTGGCTCGCGGACGCCCCCCACGTCGGGGTGCTCATCGCGCCCAACTTCGCGCTCGGCGCCGTCCTGACCCAACACTTCGCCGTGACCGCCGCCCGGTTCTACGACGCCGTCGAGATCATCGAGTTGCACCACGAGCGCAAGGTCGACGCCCCCAGCGGCACCGCGACCAGCACGGCCCGTGCGGTGGCGGCGGCGCAGCGGGCCGCCGGTCGCACCCCGGTCGCCGACCCCACCACGCACGGACTCGACGGCGCGCGCGGTGCCGACGTCGACGGCGTGCGCGTGCACGCCGTGCGCCTGCCCGGCCTCGTGGCGCACGAGGAGGTCATGTTCGGTTCGGCCGGGGAGTTGCTGACGATCCGGCACGACTCCATCGACCGCACCTCGTTCATGCCGGGCGTGCTGCTCGCGGTCAAGGCGGTCCGCACCCGGCCCGGCCTCACCCTCGGGCTCGAGGCCCTGCTCGGCCTCGACACGCCCTGACGTCCGTGCGGCGGCCGTCCGGCCCGCAGAGCGGCCCTCACCAGCCGTGAGGCGCGCTCAGGTCACGGTGGGCCTGCTCGTGGTCCTGCTGGCGGTCTACCTCGGCCTGGTGACCCAGCGCGGTGTCGCGTTGGTGACGTCCGGTGACGCCATCTCGGTCGTCCTCGGTGTCGCGGTGTTCGTCTTCCCGCTCATCGGGATCCTCCTCGTGACGCAGGAGATCCGCTTCGGCGCGGCCACGGCGCGCCTGGCCCGGTCGATCGACCCGGCCGTGCTCGACGCCGACGAGGCGGAGGTGAACGCGTTGCCCCGCACCGCGAGCGGACGCGTCGAGCGCGTCGGCGCCGACGCGCTGTTCGCACTGCGCCGGGCCGACGCCGAGGCCGCCCCGGACGATCCGGTCGCCTGGTACCGCCTGGCCCAGGCCTACGACCTCGCGGGCGACCGCAAGCGCGCCCGGGGCGCGATGCGCCACGCGTTGTCCCTCGTGCGCACCTGACCCGGTCCGGCCGCGGATCGGTCAGGAGTGGGGGACGACCTCCTCGACCCCCGACACCATGAGGCCGGTGGCGCCCTTCGACAGGCCGAGGTCGGCCTGCTCCTCGGTGGCGACGATGTGGGCGAGGACCCGCTTGCCGGTGGCGGTCATGCGGTCGAAGACCGCCTCGGACGCGCCGTACTCCATACCGAGCAGGTCGAACCGGCGCTGGGCGTCGTCGAAGTCGCCCATCTGGTCCTCGTACCAGTACCCCCAGGTCGTGTAGCCCCGTGCGCGGGCGGTCCGCGGGGTGTCGACGAACTGGTGGAAGGACTTGACCACCGCACGGCGCCGGCCGCCGTACTGGTCCAGCAGGTCCAGCAACTCGTCGACGTGGTCGTCGTCCTTGTCGTCGACGAACAGGATGCGGTCCCGGGAGACCTGGTCGAGGACCGTCTGCTTCAGGCGGCTGGGCGGCTGGGCGCCCACCACGGAGCGCAGCGTCGACACCTGGGCCCAGGTCGAGGTGGCGATGGTGAGGTCGCGGCCGAAGACCCGGCCGGTCGAGGCGTCCTCGGACGCGATCCACACACCGTCGGCGGTCCGGCGGGCCGGGAACTCCAACGCCAGGGCGCGGTTCCACGCCGCGGCGTTGCGGTAGGCGAGCGGCGAGGCCTCGGGCCAGTCCGCCGACCCGCCGCGGTGGGCGATGCGGATCGTCCGCCGCGTCAGCCAGGCCTGGAGCGGTGTCGCGGCGGCCGAGGCGGTCGCCCGAGCGGGCGTCGCGGCCGCGGACCCGCACGTCGCGAGGCAGGCCGCGCCCGCGAGCGCCGCGACGAACGTGCGCCGCGTGACGGTCCGGGACGGGGGCGGCGGGGTGGCCGCGAGGGACGACACCGGACAAGTGTCGGATACCTGTGCAAACGTGTGCCACGCGGGGTCGCTGCCCCGCACGGCTAGGCGGAGATGTCGGCGTGCAGCCGCAGTTCCCGCAACGTGGTCGGGCCGGTGTCGAGGATCCGCGCGACGCCGTCGGCCTCCCACCCCGCCGCCGCGAAGAACGCCCGCGACGCCGAGTCCGGTTCGAGGACCCAGGCGAGCGCCCGCACGGCACCGTCCTCCCGGGCGAGGTCGACCGCGGCCGCGAGCAGCCGCGAACCGTGGCCACGCCGGCCCCAGCGGGGTTCGACGAGCAGTGGTCCGACGACCACGGTGCCGCCCTCCGGGGGGACGTCGCCGGCGGGGGTCGCGTCACCGAGGTCGAGGTCGTCGGAGGTCGCGGGCGCCATCGCCACGAACCCGACGGCCTGGCGCCCCTCGAACGCGACCAGCACGCGGTGTCCCTGCGTGGGTGGGGCGGCGATGCCCGCCTGCCACGCCCCGGCCGCCTGCGCCTCGGACAGTCCCTCGAGCACTTCGGCCGGGAGGATCTCGGCGTAGGCGGTGCGCCACGTGGAGACCTGCAGCCGGGCGACGTCGGCGACGTCGACGAGGGTCGCGGGGCGCACGCTCGCATCGGCCACGTCGCCCGACGGTACGCAGGCGGGTGTCGGAGGGTCCCGCTACGGTCCGCTGCATGGCCGAGGTCGAGCGTCTCACCGCCGCCGCCGCGCGCCGGATCGCGCTGGCGGCGCAGGGGTTCACTGATCCGAGGCCGAGCGGCCGGGTCGACGCCCGGCACATCCGGCGGGTGTTCGACCGGGTGGCGCTGCTGCAGATCGACTCGGTCAACGTCCTGTCGCGCTCGCACTACCTGCCCGTGTTCGCGCGGCTCGGCGCGTACCCGCGTGACCTGCTCGACAAGCTCACCGGCTTCACGGCCGGACCGTTGCAGCGTGAAACGTTCGAGTACTGGGCGCACGAGGCGTCGATCCTGCCGCTGCGGCTGCACCCGTTGCTGCGGTGGCGGATGGAACGGGCCGCCGACGAGGCGTGGGGTGGCATGCGGACCGCGCGCGAGAGCCCCGGCCTGCTCGACCAGGTGCGGGGCCTGTTCGGCGAGGGCCCGGTCCGGGCGGTCGACACCGGTCTGGCTCCGCCCCGGCGTGAGCCCGGGCAGATGTGGAACTGGCACCTGGGCAAGGAGGCGCTGGGGTACCTGTTCTGGGCCGGGGAGGTCACCGCGGCACGGCGGGTCAACTTCGAGCGCTGGTACGACCTCACCGAACGGGTGCTGCCGGCCACCGTCGTGCAGGCCCCCACGCCGAGCCGCGAGGACGCCCACCGGGAACTGGTCCGGGTGTCGGCCCGCGCGCTCGGTGTCGCCACCGAACCCGACCTCGGCGACTACTTCCGGCTGCCACGCGCCGAGTCCAAGCTCCGGGTCGCCGAGCTGGTCGAGGCGGGGGAGTTGCAGCCGGTCGAGGTCCAGGGGTGGGGCCGGGCGCCGGCGTACCTGTGGCCGGGCGCCAAGCGGCCGCGTCGGGTCGACGCCCGGGCGCTGCTGTCGCCGTTCGACTCGCTGGTCTGGTTCCGCCCGCGCACCGAGCGGCTGTTCGGGATGCGGTACCGGATCGAGATCTACACCCCGGCGGCACAGCGGGTGTACGGCTACTACGTCCTGCCGTTCCTGCTCGGCGACCGCCTGGTCGGCCGGGTCGACCTCAAGGCCGACCGGCAGGCGGGCGTGCTGCGGGTCCAGGCCGCGTTCGCCGAGCCCGACGTCCCCGACCACGACCGCGCCCGGGTCGCCGGCGAACTCGCGGCGGCCCTGCGTGAGCTGGCCGCCTGGCTGGACCTCGACGACGTCGCCGTGGTGCCGCGTGGTGACCTCGCGGGCGAACTCGACGCTGCGCTCGCCCTGACCTGATCATCACGATCTGGTTACACAACCCTGCCGGAGCTCCGTGGGCCGTTGACCCTTGTGAGGTCAGCTCCCAGGATCAGCGGGCCTCCGCCTTTACGTCCGGTTCCTCCGTGCCTGCCCGTCATCGGGTCCGTGTGCGGTTCGCCGGGGTCGTTCCGCCTCGCGTCCAGTCGGTGTGTCCGCCTGCGACCGGGCGGCTCGGCCCTGCGTGGTCGGCGGAGGTCGTCCGCACCACCCCGCACGGTCCGACCCACCGGAGGAAACCGCGTTGTCCATCCTGTCCAGGCGCCACCCGGCCCGCCTCGCCGCCGTCACGGCGGCGGCGACCGCGGTCGGCGTCGCCGCCGCGCTCGCCGCGGCCCCGTCGTCGGCGGCCCCCGCCGACCCGGGCTCGTCCCCCTTCACCGCTCCCGCCTTCACCGCGGGCCGCTACGTGGTGGTCATGTCCGACCAGCCCGTCGCGACCTACGCCGGTGGCGTGGCGGGCTACACCCCGACCAAGCCGAAGGCCGGCGCCAAGGTGCAGGTGAAGAGCGCCGACGCGACGCGCTACGCCGCGTACCTCACCGCGCGCCAGACCAACGTCGCACGGGCCGCGGGTGTCACGCCGAGCGTCCGGTACAGCACCACGCTGTCCGGTTTCGCCGCGACGCTCACCGCGGACCAGGCCCGGGAGATCGCCGCCCAGCCGGGCGTCCGGCTGGTCGCGAAGGACACGCTGCACAAGGCGACCGACGACCGGAACTCCATCGAGCAGCTGAAGATCCGGGGCGGCCTGTGGCCGACCGTGGGTGGGCCGTCCTCGGCTGGCAAGGGCGTCGTCGTCGGGGTCATCGACACCGGCATCTGGCCCGAGAACCCGTCGTTCGCGGGTGCGGCGCTCGGCACGAAGCCCGCGACCGCCGCCGACCCGTACCTGCCGTACCGCTCGGGCGGTACGACCGTGATGGCCAAGGCCGACGGCAGCACCTTCACCGGCATCTGCCAGACCGGTGAGCAGTTCACCACCGCGAACTGCAACACCAAGGTCATCGCGGCCCGCTACTTCGGCGCCGCGTGGCTCGCCGCCAACCCGCCGTCGGTGCGCGCCGACTTCGTGTCCCCGCGTGACGGTGGCGGCCACGGCTCGCACACCGCCTCCACCGCCGCGGGCAACAACAACGTCGCCGCCTCGGTCGACGGCATCGACTTCGGCCGGATCTCGGGCGTCGCGCCCGGGGCCCGCATCGCGGTCTACAAGGGACTGTGGGAGTCGACGGAGGAGGCCCGCTCGGGCGGCTTCACCTCCGACCTCGTGTCGGCCATCGACGCCGCGGTCGCCGACGGTGTCGACGTGATCAACTACTCGATCGGCTCGTCCTCGGAGTCCGCGGCGAGCGACCCGACGCAGCTGGCGTTCCTCTCGGCCGCGTCCGCCGGCATCTTCGTGTCCGCCTCGGCCGGCAACTCCGGCCCCGGCGCCGCGACGATGGACAACACCGCGCCCTGGCTGTCCACGGTCGCCGCGAGCAGCATCGCGCCGTACACCGCGACCGTCACGCTCGGCAACGGCCGCACGTTCGTCGGCATCTCCACCTCGGTCGACGAGCCGTTGAAGAACAAGCGACTGGTGCTCGCGCGGGCCGTCAGGAACGGCGACGCGACCGCGGCCGACGCCACCCTCTGCATCGCGGGCACGCTCGACCCCGCCAAGACCGCGGGCAAGGTCGTCGTGTGCGAGCGCGGCATCAACGGCCGCCTGGAGAAGTCGACCGAGGTCGACCGGGCCGGCGGCGCCGGGATGCTGCTGGTGAACCCGACCGGCAACAGCCTCGACGCCGACGTGCACTTCGTGCCGACCGTCCACCTCGACGTGGACGCCTACCCCACCGTCAAGACCTACGCGGGCCGGAGCAACGCCACGGTCACCTTCACGCCGGGCAACACCACGTCGATCCCGTCGCCCGCGTACCCGCAGGTCGCCGGGTTCTCCTCGCGCGGCCCGTCCCTCGCGAGCGGCGGTGACATCCTCAAGCCGGACATCGCGGCGCCGGGTGTGTCGATCCTCGCCGCGGTCGCTCCGCCCTCGAACCACGGCCGGGACTACGACTTCTACTCCGGTACCTCGATGGCGGCCCCGCACATCGCAGGTCTCGCCGCGATCTACTTCGGCGTCCACCCCACGTGGACCCCGATGATGGTCAAGTCCGCGATGATGACCACCGCGGGCGACACCGTCGGCACCACCGACCCGTTCGCGCAGGGCGCGGGCGTCGTCACCCCGACCCGCATGCTCAACCCGGGTCTGGTCTACAACGCGGGTGACGCCGACTGGCTCGGTTACCTCGCGGGCATCGGCGAGGTCGACGACACCGGGGTCGCCCCGATCGACCCGAGCAACTACAACAACCCGTCGATCGCGATCGGGCAGTTGCTCGCGCCGCAGACCGTCACCCGGAAGGTCACCGCGACCACCGCGGGTCTGTACCGCGCGACGATCTCGGTCCCGGGCGTCACCGCGACGGTCAGCCCGTCGATCCTGAACTTCGACAGTGCCGGTCAGACCAAGACCTTCACGGTGAAGTTCACCCGGACCACCGCCGCGTTCGACGTCGCGTCCAAGGGCACGTTGACCTGGACCGGCGGCGGCACGACCGTCCGCAGTCCGATCGCCGTGACGCCCAAGGCCGTCGCGGCCCCGGCGCAGGTCGCGGGCTCCGGCGCCAGTGGTTCGAAGGCGTTCACCGTCACGCCCGGTGTCACGGGGTCGTTCCCCGTCACGGCGAGAGGTCTCGCCGAGAACACCCGCTCGACCGGGACGCTGAACGTCGGGCAGAGCATCCAGTCGGCGCTGACCGTCGCGGAGGACACCGAGGCGGCCCGGTTCACGCTGGACTCGGAGAACGACGCGGCCGACCTGGACCTGGTCGTGTACCGGGTCGAGGGCGGCGTGGGCACCCAGGTCGGTGTGTCGGCGAGCGGTGCGGCGGACGAGGAGGTCGTGCTGCGCAGCCCGGCGGCCGGGACGTATGTGGCCGTGCTGCAGGGTTACGCCAACGCCCCCGGCGCGTCGACCAGCCCGTTCACCTTCACCAAGGGCGCGGTCACCACGGCCGACTCCCTGGGGTCGTTCGCGGTGAGCCCGACGTCGCCGACCACCACCGCGGGCCGGCCGATCACGTTGACCGCGAGCTGGTCCGGTCTGACGGCGGGCACGCCGTACCTCGGCTGGATCGAGTACCTCGACGGGTCGGGGACGGTCGTCACCGTCAACTGACACCCGTCACCACCTGATCGACCGCACCACCACCCGTCCGGTCCGGGCCGTCTCCCACGAGGCGGCCCGGCCGGGCGGTGTTCTGCTGTCCGAGACCGTCTGCGCCCAGCCGGGCCAGTCCCGGCCGCTCGGGTGTCCGCGTCTTGCACAGGTCGGGCCGAGCGCGATGGCCTAGGTTTGCGTGTCACAGCCCGTCACACGAGGGAGTGCGACCGTCATGACCGACCTCAGCGCCGTCCTGCTCGCGACCGCCGAGAAGTTCCCCGACCGGCCCGCCGTCAAGCTCGACGACGTCGTCCTCACGTACGCCGATCTCGTGGCGCAGGCGCGGAAGGTGGCGGGCGGGCTGCAGGCCGCGGGCATCGAGCCCGGGGACCGGATCGCCCTGGTGCTGCCCAACGTCCTCGCCTACCCGGTCACGTTCTACGGCGCCCAGTTCGCGGGCGCGGTGGTCGTCCCGCTCAACCCCCTGCTCAAGGCCCGGGAGATCGAGTACTTCCTCGAGGACTCCGGGGCCAAGGCCATCGTGGCGTTCGCGCCGATGGGCGAGGAGTCGGAGAAGGCCGCGGGTGTCACCGGGGCGTCGTTCCACCCCGCAGGCGTGATGGGCGCCGAGGACCTGCTCTCGGGCGACCCGCTGGGCGAGGTCGTCACCCGTGACGGCGGCGACGACGCCGTCATCCTCTACACGTCCGGCACCACCGGGCGCCCCAAGGGCGCGCAACTCACCCACGACAACCTGCGGATCAACGCGTCGGTCTCGGCGAACGACATCGTCACCATCACCGAGGACGACGTCGTCATGGGGTGTCTGCCGCTGTTCCACGTCTTCGGGTTGACGTGCGGGATGAACGCGGCGTTCTCGGTCGGCGCGGTCCTCACCCTCATCCCGCGCTTCGACCCGGCCAAGGCCCTGGAGGTCATCGGCCGCGACCGGGTGACGGTGTTCGAGGGCGTCCCGACGATGTACGGCGCGATGCTGCACCACCCGTCGCGGGCGGACGCCGACGTGTCGTCGCTGGTCACCTGCGCGAGCGGCGGCTCCGCGCTGCCGGTCGAACTGCTCAAGGCCTTCGAGGAGGCGTTCAACTGCGCGATCCTCGAGGGTTACGGCCTGTCGGAGACCTCGCCCGTGGCGTCGTTCAACATGCGCGCGGTGGGTCGCAAGCCCGGCACGATCGGGACCCCCATCCCGGGGGTCGAGATGCGGCTGATCGACGACGACTGGAACACGGTCGACGCGGGCACCGTCGGCGAGATCGCGATCAAGGGCCCCAACATCATGAAGGGCTACTGGAACAAGCCCGAGGCGACGGCGGAGGCGATCCGCGACGGCTGGTTCCGCAGCGGCGACCTCGCCACCGTCGACGACGAGGGTTTCTTCACGATCGTCGACCGCAAGAAGGACATGATCATCCGCGGCGGGCTCAACGTGTACCCCCGTGAGATCGAGGAGGTGCTGTACGAGCACCCGGCCGTCCTCGAGGCGGCGGTGGTCGGCATCCCCGACGACGAGTTCGGCGAACAGGTCGGTGCGGCGGTGTCGCTCAAGGAGGGCGCCGACGTCTCGACCGAGGAGATCATCGCGTTCGTCAAGGAGCGGGTCGCGGGCTACAAGTACCCGCGGCAGGTGTGGATCGTGGGCGAGCTGCCCAAGGGGCCGACGGGCAAGATCCTGCGACGCGAGGTCAAGGCGCCGCTGCCGGAGTAGTCGCGGCGGATAGGCTCCGGGACGTGCCGAACATCGTCCCGCCCCGGGTCCAGGTCATCGCCTGGACGCACTTCGAGACCCCGGCCGACGTGCCGTGGGACACCGACGCCGACGGCGGGCAGGCGCTCGCCGAGTTCGCCGGGCGGGCCTGCTACCAGAGCTGGAAGAAGCCCAACCCGGCGACGGCGACGAACAAGGGCTACCTGCACCACATCCTGCAGGTCGGCCACCTGTCGGTGCTCGAGCACGGCTCGGTGACGCTCTACCTCACCGGCATCAGCCGTTCGCTCACCCACGAGCTCATCCGGCACCGGCACTTCAGCTACTCGCAGCTCTCGCAGCGGTACGTGCCGGAGCGCGACGCCGCGATGGTCGAGCCCGACGTCATCGCCGAGGACCCCGAGCTGCACGCGAAGTTCCTCGAGATCACCGACGCCACCATCGAGGCGTACGGCGCGTTGCTCGAGGGCCTGGAGAAGAAGTTCGCCGACGTCGAGAACGGCACCTCGCGGCGCAAGCAGGCCCGGCAGGCGGCGCGGGCGGTGCTGCCGAACGCGACCGAGACCAAGATCGTCGTCACGGGGAACTACCGCGCGTGGCGGCACTTCATCGCGATGCGCGCCGCCGAGGCGGCCGACGTCGAGATCCGCGCGCTGGCGATCCAGTGCCTGCGGGCGGTCTCGGAGAAGGCGCCGAACGTGTTCGCCGACTTCGAGATCCTGACCCTGCCCGACGGCACAGAGGTCGCGGCCAGCCCGATGTCGACCGAGGGGTAGACGCTCTGCCCGGTCCCTACGGCCTGTTCGCAGGCCTCGCCACCCTCGACGTCGTGCACCACGTCGAGGCGGCTCCCGGTGCCGACGAGAAGGCCACGTCGACCCGGCAGGACGTCGCGGCGGGCGGCCCGGCCGCGGTCGCCGCGCTGGCGTTCGCCGCGCTGGCCGGGGCGCGACCCGGTACGCGCACCGCGTTGCTCACGGCGCTCGGCGGCCCGGTCGGACGCCTGATCGCCGCCGATCTCGCCGCGGGCGGGGTCAGCGTCCTCGACGCCAACGCGGGCGATCCCGAGTGGATGCCCGCGATCTCGTCGGTGCGCGTGAGCCCCGAGGGCCGCAGCATCACCTCACCCGACGCCTCCGACGCGCCGGTGCTCGCGCCGCCGCGGTTCGGGTCCGACCGGCCCGACGTCGTCCTGGTCGACGGCCACCACCCGACGCTCGCGCTGGCCGTCACAGCGTGGGCGGAGCAGGTCGACGCGCCGGTGGTGGTCGACCTCGGACGTCCGAAACCCGTGTTCGACACGGTGGTTCCCCGTGCGGACGTCGTGGTGGCCTCGGCCCACCACGTCGGCCGGCTCGACGAGCTGCTCGCCGCCGGCCCCGCGGCCGTGGCGGTCACCGCGGGGGCCGCCGCGATCACGTGGGGGACGCGCGACGGTCGACGAGGTGAGGTGGCGGTCGAACCGGTGGAGGTCGTCGACACCCTCGGCGCGGGCGACGTGTTCCACGGGGCCGTCGCCCACCGGATCGCCGAACGCGGGCTGCCCGCGGTTGTCGAGCAGTTCCCGGCCGTCCTCGACTGGGCGGCGCGGGTGGCGGCGGTCCGGGTCACGACCGTGGGGCCGCACGCCTGGCGGTCCGACCCACGCCTGGCGGAGCTGGCCGATGCCTGATCTCGACGAATTGGTGCAGCGTGCAACGGAGCTGGCGTCGGAGGGAGAGCGGCGGTTGCTCGGTGTCACGGGTGCGCCGGGCGCGGGCAAGTCGACCGTCACCTCGGCGATCGTCGACGCCCTGGGACCCGACCGAGCGGTGGTGGTGCCCATGGACGGCTTCCACCTCGCCGACCCTGTGCTGGTCGCGCTCGGGCGTCGCGACCGCAAGGGCGCGCCGGACACCTTCGACGTCGACGGTTACCTGCACCTGCTGCAACGGTTGTGTGGTGCAACGGACGTCGTCTACGCGCCGGTGTTCCGTCGCGAGCTCGAGCTGGCCGAGGCCGGTGCGATCGCCGTCGACCCCGCGGTGACCCTCGTCGTCACCGAGGGCAACTACCTGCTGACCTGGCCCGCGGTGCGCGACGTCCTCGACGAGACCTGGTACCTCGACGTACCCGACGCCGAACGTCAACGCCGGCTGGTCGAGCGGCGGCGGGGCTACGGCGAGGACGCCGACACGGCACGGCGGTGGGCCACCGGCTCCGACCAGCGCAACGCCGACCTCGTCGCCACGACCCGTCACCTCGCCGACCTCGTGGTCTCCGACCGGCCGCGCACCGGGTCGGCGTCGGTGCAGGCGACGCTCGTCGAGGCCGACCGTGACCGCGCCGTGTACGACCTGGTCGGCGAACCCACCGAGCCCGCCCTGCGCGTCGCGGTGTGGATCGACGCCCGTGGCCGCTACCGCAGCGACCCCCACCCCGACGTCGACACCCGCCGTTTCCTACGGGCCGGTCTGGCGGGCGCCGCCGGCCGGCGCGCGGAGACGGGGGAGTGGCCGGCCCGGTTCACCAGGCACTCCTGCTGAGGAACCCCTGTCACGCCCCCGGGCGGGACCCCCGGAACGTGGGGCCCGTGGATCTGAACGTGTTCAAGGCGACGTGACGCCGGGTGGACCGATGGGGAGGACGACGAGGTGACCAGCTCCGAACGCAGTGCTGAGACCGCGGCGGGCACGCCCGTCCAGCCGGACCCGGGGGCCGACGTCGCCGACGTGAGCGGCGCCGACACCTCGGTGACCAGCGGGAGGGGACACGACGTCGGCGCGTGGAGCCTGCAGTCCGGCGACGCGTCGTTGGTGTCGGGCTTGGTGGTCGACGACCTCGACGACGTCGCGCAGGTCTCCGCCATCCCGTCCATGCCCGGCATGTCGTTCCGCGGCGCGGGCGCGGACTGGTGGGAGGTCGGCGGGACCTACGTCGAACGCGGGTGGTTGCGCAGCAGCCGCGACCCACAGATCGGCACCTGGAACTTCGCGGGCGACGAGGTCGTGGCCCTGTTCGGGCCCAGCGGGCGCGACGTCGCCGGGCTCACCGACCATCCTGAGGAGCAGGAGACGGTGTTCCTGCCCGGCAGCCGCTTCACCGTGGTGCGCCGCGGTGACCTGCAGGGACTGTGGGTGACCGTCGTCCACGTCCACCGCGACGGTGACGACACGCCGCCGAGCCCGGACGTCAGCGACGAGGTCGTCCGGGTCGCGAGCGTCGTCGCGCGGGCGCGCACGCTGCCGCCGGCGCCGCCCGGCCGGCCCGGTCGGTTCGCCGGTCCCTTCGGCGAGCGGGCCTGACCGCCCGGCTGCGCCCCGCGCGGGCGCCGCGCCGGTAGATTCGACCCATGCTGATCGAAGGTGCGCGGGCCCCGTTCGGGCAGCTGCTGTCGGCGATGGTCACCCCGTTCGACGTCGCCGGCGGCCTCGACCTCGAGACCGCCCAGGCGCTCGCGACCTGGTTGGTCGACGAGCAGGGTCACGACGGCCTGGTCGTCAACGGCACGGGCGGCGAGGCGCCGACCACGACCGACACCGAGAAGGCGGACCTGGTCCGGGCCGTCGTCGAAGCGGTTGGCGACCGCGCGTCGGTGGTGGCGGGGGTCGGGACCAACGACACCGTGCACACCGTGCACCTGGCGCAGGAGGCGGCCAAGGCGGGCGCCGACGCCCTGCTCGTGGTCACCCCGTACTACAACAAGCCGCCGCAGGCGGGGATCGCGGCGCACATGACGGTCGTCGCCGACAGCACCGACCTGCCGGTGATGGTCTACGACATCCCCGGCCGCAGCGGCGTTCCGATCGATCCCGCGACGCTCGCGACCCTCGCCCGCCACGACCGGATCGTCGCGATCAAGGACGCGAAGGGTGACGTGTCGTCGTCCGCGCGGGTCATCGCCGAGACCGGGCTCGCGTACTACGCGGGCAACGACGCCGAGGTGCTGCCGTGGCTGTCGATCGGTGCCGTCGGGCTGGTCGGCACGGCGACCCAGCTGGTCGGCCCCGACACCGAGGCGCTGTTCGCCGCCTGGGACGCCGGGGTGCCGTCCGAGGCGCTGCGCCTGCACCGCAAGCTCTGGCCGATCCTCACCGGCATCTTCGCGACGCAGGGCGCGATCCTCGCCAAGGCCGGCCTGCGCCTGCTCGGCCGCGACACCGGCCCGGTCCGGCTGCCGCTCGTCGACGCCACCGAGCACGAGATCTCCCACCTGCGCGCGGACATGCGCGCCGCGGGCCTCGACGTCTGACACCACCCGCCCGGCACGTCGACCCGGTGGGGGGATCCGCGAGGCGCCGACCCGCGTGGCAGCAACCTCCAGCTGCACTCGACGGTTACGGTTGCGGGCGTGTCACCCACGCAGACGAAACCGCGTCCGTCCGCCCCCCGGCCGGCCACCCGGAAGTCGGCGGCGAAGCCCGCCGCCGCCAACGCGAAGGCGTCCGGACGCGGCAAGCCGGCCGCGAGCCCGCCGGCCGCCGCGATCTCGAGCGTGGTGGGCGGGATCTGGCGCGCCGGGGCAGGTGTCGCCGGCGGCCTCGCCCGCACCGTGGCCGCGGGCAGCGCCACCGCTCGTGACCTGCCGGCCGAGCACCGTCGCGACGGTGCCGCCTTCGGGGTGCTGGCCGTCGGGATCGTCTGGGCCGTCGCCATGTGGCTCGACGCCGCCGGGCCGGTCGGCCGGGCGCTCACCGCCCTGGTCCGGCTCGTGCTCGGCAACGCCGCGGGCTTGGTGCCGGTGGTGCTCGTCGTCGTCGCCGTCCACATGCTGCGGCAGGCCCCCAAGCCCGAGACCCGGGGTCGGGTCGCGATCGGGACCATCGCGTTCGGCTGGTCGGTCCTCGGCCTGCTGCACCTCTACTCCGGGTCCCCGGAGTCCGCCCGCGGCCGTTCGTTCGCCGGTGGCGAGCTGGGCTGGGGGATCGCCGCCCCGCTCGAGCACGGCCTCTCGGCCGACCTCGCCGTCCTCGTGCTGTTCCTGCTCGGCGCCTTCGGCGCGCTCGTGCTCACCGCCACCCCGCTGCAGGCGCTCGCCGCGGGCGCGGCCGACGCGTTCCGCTGGGGTCGCGAGCAGATCGCCGGCGCCCGGGCCGAGCGCGCCGCGATCCGGGAACTCGAGGCGGGCGAGGACGAGGACGTCTCGCCGTTCACCGCGACCGGTGCGTTGCCGCGTCTGGACGACGACGCCGCCGCGCCGCCGGAGGACCCGTTCGACGCCGACCTCCTCGACCACGACCCGTTCGACGACGCCGCGATCAACGGCGTGGTGGCCGAGCCGGTCGAGACGACCCCGGTCGCCAAGGCCGCCAAGGCGCGGGCGAAGAAGCCGATCCGCGCCACCCCGGCGGTGGTCGAGGAGGAGCCGATCCACCGGCCGCTCCAGCTGGAACTGGCCGGCGGCGCGGGGATGTACACGTTGCCGGACCCGGGGCTGCTCCACGAGGGCCCACCGCACCTCGAGCACACCCAGGCCAACGACGAGGTCATCGCGTCGCTGACCCAGGTGTTCGAGGAGTTCGGCGTCAACTGCGACGTCACCGGTTTCACGCGCGGCCCGACGGTCACGCGCTACGAGGTCACCCTCGGCGCGGGCGTGAAGGTCGAGCGCATCACCCAGTTGACCCGCAACATCGCCTACGCCGTGAAGAGCCCCGACGTCCGGATCATCAGTCCGATCCCCGGCAAGAGCGCGGTCGGCGTCGAGATCCCGAACACCGACCCCGAGGTCGTCATGCTCGGCGACGTCCTCAACTCGGCCGTCGCGACCCGCGACCAGCACCCGATGATGGCGGCGCTCGGCAAGGACGTCGAGGGCGGGTTCGTGGTCGCCAACCTCGCCAAGATGCCCCACCTGCTGGTGGCCGGCGCGACCGGCGCCGGCAAGTCCTCGTGCATCAACTCGCTGATCCTGTCGATCCTCACCCGCGCCACGCCGGACCAGGTCCGCATGGTGCTCATCGATCCCAAGCGGGTCGAGTTCGCCGCGTACCAGGGGATCCCGCACCTCGTCACGCCCGTCATCACGAACCCGAAGAAGGCGGCCGACGCGCTGCAGTGGGTCGTGCGCGAGATGGACATGCGGTACGAGGACATGGAGGCCACCGGCGTCCGCCACGTCGACGACTTCAACAAGAAGGTCCAGAACGGCGAGATCGTGCCGCCGCCGGGATCCGAGCGGGTCTACACGACCTACCCGTACCTGCTGGTCATCGTCGACGAGCTCGCCGACCTCATGATGGTCGCCCCGCGTGACGTCGAGGACTCGGTCGTGCGCATCACCCAGCTCGCCCGCGCCGCCGGCATCCACCTGGTCATCGCCACGCAGCGGCCGTCGGTCGACGTCGTCACCGGGCTGATCAAGGCCAACGTCCCGAGCCGGTTGGCGTTCAAGACCTCCTCGCTCGCCGACAGCCGCGTCATCCTCGACCAGCCCGGCGCCGACAAGCTGCTCGGCAAGGGCGACGCCCTGTTCCTGCCGATGGGCGCGAGCAAGCCCGCCCGCATCCAGGGCGCGTTCGTCACGGACAGCGAGATCAACGGGGTCGTCGCCCACTGCCGCCAGCAGCTGGAGCCGACCTACCGCGAGGACGTCACCGCGCCCGTCGGCGCCAAGAAGGAGGTCGACGGCGACATCGGCGACGACATGGAGCTGTTCATGGCGGCCGTCGAGCTCGTGGTCTCGACGCAGTTCGGGTCGACCTCGATGCTGCAGCGCAAGCTCCGGGTCGGTTTCGCCAAGGCCGGTCGGCTCATGGACCTCATGGAGAGCCGCGACATCGTGGGGCCGTCGGAGGGCAGCAAGGCCCGCGAGGTGCTGGTCGTCCCCGACGACCTCGACGGCCTGATGTACACGCTGCGCAACGGCGGAACTGTTGTTGACTACAACGATTCCTCGACCTCGGACGACGACGTCGACGAGTGGGGCGAGGGCGACGCCGGGCCGCAGGTGCGACCCGGCATCTGACCCGTCGCGGTCAGCGGCCGTTCGGCCGCTTGGTCGTGTTCTTGCTCGTGAGCTCGGCGACGCCCTTGGTCGTCGGCTGCGACATGTTGAGCTTGGGCTTCTTGGTCTTGGGCTTCTTGGCCTCGCGACCGCCCTTGTTCTTGCCGGCCATGTGGACTCCTCGACACCGGCGCGGAACGCACGACGTCTTCGGGACTCGGGTCCGGAACGGGCGTCGGAGGAAGCCGACCGCGACGGGTGGAACACCGACGCTACCCCCGCCAGTCGCGGCCGAGCTCAGAGCTCGAGCAGCATCCGGCTGTTGCCGAGGGTGTTGGGCTTGGCGTACTCGAGCCCGAGGAACTCGGCGACGCCCGGGTCCCAGGAACGCCGCAGGGCGTCGAACGCCTCGGCGTCGACCGGCGTGCCCTCGATCTCGACGAACCCGTGCCGGCCGAAGAAGTTGGTCTGGAACGTCAGCGCGAACAACCGCGACAGCTCGAGGTCGCGGGCCCGCTCGACCAGGCGGGCGAGGATGGCCGCGCCGATGTCGCGCCCGCGCCAGTCGGGGTCGACGGCGAGGGTGCGCACCTCGCCGAGGTCGCCCCAGAGCACGTGCAGCGCCCCGCAGCCGACGACGCGGTGGTCCGGTGCGGCGTCGTCCTCGCGCACGACGACGGTGAACTCCTGCACGTCCTCGTAGAGCGTCGACAGTTCCTTCGCCAGCATGCGGCGGCCGGACCCGGCGTACACGTCGACGAGGCGTTTGATCGACGGGACGTCCGAGGCGCGTGCGTGCCGCAGACGCAGAGCGGCGGGGGCGGACACCCGCGCGATCCTAGGACCCGTCGCGGACACGGCCGGGGCAGGCCGCGACGCGGGTACGCTCCCAGGCGTGTCGTCGTCGTCCGTGCCTGCCCCCGGACGACCGGTTCCGGGAGGTCCGGCCCGCCGCGCCGCGATCGTGACCCTCGGGTGCGCCCGCAACGACGTCGACTCCGAGGAGCTCGCGGGTCGGCTGGGCGCCGCCGGGTGGGAGGTGGCCGCCGGTGACGACGGCGCCGCGGACGTGGTGCTGGTCAACACGTGCGGGTTCGTCGACAGCGCCAAGAAGGACTCCATCGACGCCGTGCTCGAGGCGAGCGGAGGCACCGCCAAGGTCGTCGCCGTCGGCTGCCTGGCCGAGCGCTACGGCACCGAACTGGCCGAGCAGCTCCCCGAGGCCGCGGCCGTGCTCGGCTTCGACCGCTACGCCGATCTCGGCGACGCCCTCGACGACGTCGTGGCCGGTCGCGCCGTGTCCTCCCACACGCCGCGCGACCGCCGCACCCTGCTGCCGATCTCACCGGTCGCCCGCCCCGCGGCCGTGGCCGAGGTGGCCGTGCCCGGTCACGCGTGGCTGCCGACCGAACGACGCCGACTGTCCGACTCGCCGGTCGCGAGTCTCAAGCTCGCCTCGGGGTGCGACCGGCGGTGCACGTTCTGTGCCATCCCCGCGTTCCGCGGCTCGTTCGTCTCCCGCCCGCCGGCCGAGGTCCTCGCCGAGGCCGCGTGGCTGACCCGGCACGGCGCCCGTGAGATCACGCTGGTCAGCGAGAACTCGACCTCCTACGGCAAGGACCTGGGCGACCTGCGCGCGTTGGAGAAGCTGCTGCCGCAGCTGGCCGAGGTCCCCGGGCTGGCCCGGTTGCGCGTCGCCTACCTGCAGCCCGCCGAGGTGCGGCCCGGGCTGTTCGAGGCCATCGCCGCCACACCGCACGTCGCGCCGTACTTCGACCTGTCGTTCCAGCACGCCTCGGCGGCCGTGCTGCGCCGGATGCGGCGGTTCGGGTCGGTCGACGCCTTCGTCGACATCACCCGCCGCATCCGCACGCTCGCCCCCGAGGCGGGCATCCGCAGCAACGTCATCGTCGGGTTCCCCGGCGAGACCGAGGACGACTTCGCCCAACTCGTCGCGTTCCTCGAGGCGGGCCGTCTCGACGCCGTCGGTGTGTTCGGCTACTCCGACGAGGACGGCACCGAGGCCGAACACCTCGACGGCCACCTCGACCAGGACGAGATCGACCGCCGGGTCGAGTACGTCACGGCCATCGCCGACGAGCTCATGGCCCAGCGTGCCGAGGACCGCATCGGTGAGACCGTCGAGGTGCTGGTCGAGGAGGTCGACGGTGGGCTGACCGTCGGGCGGGCCGCCCACCAGGGACCCGACGGCGACGGCAGCATCACGCTGATCGACCTGCCCACCGCGGTGGCACCGGGCGACCTGGTGCTCGCCGAGGTCGTCGCCGCGGAGGGCGTCGACCTGGTCGCCGCGGCGCGGGTGACCGCCGGGGCCGGGGTGCCCCGGTGACCCGCGCGAGCGGACTGCACGACGCCACGCCGTCGGACCCCTCCGAGGGCGACCCGGCGGCCCACCGGCTGCGGCCGGTCGCCGCGGGCCTGCCGCCGCTGCCGCCGCCCAAGCCCGACCCGATGGCGGACCCCGCCGACCCGGTGTCGGCGATGAACGTGGCCAACTACCTCACGGTGCTGCGGATCGCGCTCGTGCCGGTGTTCGGGGTGTTCCTCTGGCACGGCGACGGCACCTCCGACGCGTGGCGGGTCGCCGCGTTCGTGGTGTTCGCCGTCGCCGCCCTCACCGACCGCCTCGACGGCGAACTCGCGCGGCGCCGCAACCTGGTCACCGACTTCGGCAAGCTCGCCGACCCCATCGCTGACAAGGCCCTCATGGGCACGGCCCTGTTCGGGTTGAGCTCCCTGGGGTTGCTGTGGTGGTGGGTGACGGTCGTCGTCCTCGTCCGCGAGTTCGGCATCACCGCGCTGCGGCTGTGGGTGCTGCGGCACGGCGTCCTGCCCGCGAGCCGCGGCGGCAAGCTCAAGACCTTCCTGCAAAGCGTGGCGATCGGGCTGCTGGTGCTGCCCCTGCCCTCCAGCGGTCGGATCCTCGCCGACGTCGTCATGGCTGCGGCGCTGGTGGTCACGGTCGTCACCGGGGTCGACTACGTGGTCAAGGCGCTGCGGTTGCGGCGCACCCCCGTCAGCACCGCCGCGTGACCGGCCCGGCAGGGGTCCCCGACGCCATCGTCGAGCTCCACCGCCTGCTGCGGTCGCTGGGGCGGACCGTGGCGGTCGCCGAGTCGCTGACCGGTGGCCTGCTGGCCGGAGCGCTCACCACGCCCGGTGGCGCGTCGGACGTCGTGCGCGGGGGACTGGTGGTCTACGCCACCGACCTCAAGGCGCGTCTCGCCGGCGTCGACCCGGACCTGCTCGCGGCCCGCGGCGCGGTCGACCCGGACGTCGCGGTCGAGCTCGCCCGGGGTGTCCGGGAGCGGTTGTCCGCCGACTACGGCCTCGGGATCACCGGTGTCGCCGGGCCCACGGAGCAGGACGGCCGTCCGGTCGGCACCGTGTTCCTCGCGGTCGCGGGGCCCGACGGCGAGACCGTCGCCGAGCGGGTGTTCGCGGGCGACCGTGCGGCCATCCGCGCGGCGAGCGTGCAGGCGGCGGTCGACCTGCTCGCCGGCGTCTGCCGCGCTGCCGCCGCACCCTGAGCGGGGTCGGCGCAGGGTCGGGAACACCGATCCGGGGTGAGGCGTTGGAACGGTCAGATGAGCACCGTCACGGCTGCGGCCGACATCCCCGTTCCCACCAGCACGATCCCGCCCGGCACCGCCGGGTACCGTGAAGACACGGCCCCTCCCGGCTCCCGCCGAGCGGTCGGCCGCACCGCGAAGGAGGCCCGCCCGTGACCGTGTTGCGTCAGGTGATCGGTGAGACCCTCCGTGCGGTGCGCCTGCGTCGCCGGCAGACCCTGCGTGAGGTCTCGCAGAAGGCCCGCGTGAGCCTGGGCTACCTGTCCGAGGTCGAGCGCGGCCACAAGGAACCCAGCTCCGAACTGCTCGCCTCCATCTGCGGCGCCCTCGACATCGAGATGTCGGAGTTGCTCCGTGAGGTGACCGACGTGCTCTACCGCGAGGAGCGAGTGGCGCGTCAGCAGGCGGTCGTGGGTGTCGCCCCGCTGCGGGCCGCGCGCCCCGGTGGTCCCACCCCGGCCGTCAGCGGCCTGGGCGGGCGTCCGGCCGCCTGAGCCAGGACCCGGCGCGCCGCCCCCGGGCGGTCGGCCCCGGGCAGTACCGTCCGTCCATGACCGACGTCGCGACTGCCCTCACCCTGTCATCTCGACGGGCTCTCGGGTGCGCTGACCGGCACCCGGTGCCACCCCGTCGGATCCCGCCCGCCGCCCCGTGTCAGGATCGGCGCATGGGTGATCGGTACAC